>JAADFT010000028.1 GCA_013152765.1 Calditrichota bacterium
CCGGAGGCCCAAAAACCACGGAGAATCTCCCACTCTGGCTCCCTCCACCTTCCCCGCGTTCCCCGTGCCCCCGTGAGAGACTCCCCGGACGCGCGAAGCGCGTCCCGCCGGCAGTGCGCCCATGCTGGGCGCACCACAAAAAAGCCCTGCGCAAAAGCGCAGGGCTTTCGAACAGACCTCGGTTTCTGCGTCAGTTGGGCTCAGTCGTCGAAGGCCATGTCGGTCTTCCAGACTTCCCAGACCTTGCCGACGAGATCGGGGCCGGGCTTGAGCGTGAGTTTACCGGGCTTCCAGCCAGAAGGCGTTGCTTCCGCCCCCTTCGTTGCGCGCACGTGCTGGAATGCCTGGATCTGCCGTAAGGTTTCGGCCACGTTTCGGCCAACAGGAGGAGTGAGGACTTCGTAAGCCTGAATGACGCCGTCCGGATCGATGAGGAAACGTCCCCGGTTTTCCACGCCAGCGTCCTCGTCGTAAACGCCGTACACCTTCCCCACCTTGCCCCCAGCGTCGGAGAGCATCGGGAAGGGCACGCCGCCTTTGACCATCTTCGAAAGTTCTTTTTCGTCCCACATCTTGTGGACAAACACGCTGTCCACGCTCACAGACAGTACCTCAACACCCAGTTTCTGGAATTCTGCGTACTTTTCGGCGACCGCCGAAATTTCGGTCGCTCAGACGAACGTGAAGTCACCCGGGTAGAAGCAGAGCACTACCCACTTGCCCAGGTAGTCGGACAGCTTCACGTTCACGAACTTGCCCTTGTGGTACGCGGGCGCGACAAAATCTGGCGCTTTCTTGCCTACGGCAACCATCGGACGCACCTCCTCTTCTTGGGTTTCTGGACTCTCCGTTACCTCTCCCTCGGGCGATGGTTCACCCACCGGCCCGCCTGTTGGACGCGCGCATCCAACGCTCACTTCTTCCTCTGCCATCACTGCTCCTCCTGTTGATTCAACTGACGGCTGTTCCCCCAAAACCACACTGGCCAAATTTACTGAAAGTTTTTCTCAATGTCAAACCAAATTAGTAAAATTCTGTAACGAAAGGCCTGCCAGATCGGAAAATCACCTGACAAGGCCAGGTCGTGTCTTCGCTCCACGTTGAACACACTTCGTCAGTGCACGCGAACAGCGTCAGGGGGCACATCCGGTCCAAAGCTTGTGGCCCGAGTGCGCGGTTCCAATGGGCAGTGCAGGATCTCGATTTCCCCGGAGTTTGGGCCCTCCACATGAACAAGCGCTTTCGGTTTGCCCCTCACAGCGCAGTCAAGCAGTCGTACGGTCCGGGCGTTTCTCAGCCAGACACAACCTGGCGTGGAGTCCGTGGTGGCAGCGCGGAGGCCGTTGAGCTCCAGATTTTCCACGTCGTCGGCGAAAATCGCTGGCCTGCTGTCCGGCTGCTCGAAACCCACATCCAGATCGAAAATACTCACGTCGCGGGCATGCCGAATAAACAGTCCGTACGACGGAAGAGTGCCAAACATGCCTTTCTTTGGGTAGGACGCTTCTTTCTCCGGGATGACTCGTTGTGCGTCTTTCGCAGAACCTCCGCCCTTGTAAGTAATCCGGATGTCACGCAGGGTGATTCGTTCTACGGGGTGGTCTGGAATGCCGGAGATGAAGTCATTGCTTTTGGTAATGCCTACCGCCTGAATGTTCGAGATCAGCACGTCTGAAATCCGGCCTGGACCCCGCGGCCGCCTGGTCTCGGGTACGTTGTAGGGGCGCATGCGCGCTCCAAGCCGGATGCTCAGCACACCGTAGGCGTCCCGGATGGCAATGTTGGAAATTGTGACATTTCGCAGAACACCGCCGTCCACGCTGAACAGATCGATGCCCCGCGTGCCGTAAATGGCGCAGTTGGTGATGGCGACGTTCTCGAAGCCGCCCAGCGACTCCGTGCCGAATTTGATGGCAGATTTCCACCCGGAGATCACGCAGTTGCTGATCACCACGTCTTTGCAGGGTTTCTCGGAAAGCGATTTCAGCACGATCGCGTCGTCACCGGAGCTGATGTTGCACCCGGTGATCAGGACGCGTTCACTGCCGTCGATGTCGAGGCCGTCGTTGTTGGCGTTGGCGTAGCTGCGCACGGTGATGCCGCGGATGCGCACGTCCTGGCAGTGGATGTAGTCCTGAACCCACGCCGCCGAATTGCGCAGCGTCAGGCCTTCCACCAAAACATTCTTGCAGTTCCGAAAGAGCAGCAGGAAAGGGCGGGGTCTGGGCCCCTTTGGCGGGTAAACGCGTCGGAATCCGCGCCCGTCGATCACACCTTCACCCCGCACCGACACGTTGACGGCGCTGTCCGCGGCGAAGATGGCCGGGCCGAAAGGCTTGCCGTGGCTGTCTCGGAAAGCTGGCTCCGCCCGGGTCAGGCGACGAAGGTTCCCGCGGATCTCGGCTCCCTTGTCGATCCAGATGGTCACGTTGCTTCTAAGGCGTACACCACCCTGCAGGTACACTCCCGGCGGAAAGTAGACTGTGCCCCCACCCTGGCTGCTGAGCCGGTCGACCAATTTCTGTACGACGTCCGTGTTGTCGGTGAGGCTGTCCCCTACTGCGCCGTAGTCGCAGACGTTCAGCCACGCTGGCGTCGGCCGCGACTCGACCGCCCGAAGTCCGGATGGTGCTGAAAACGCGAACGCGAGTGCGAGGAGTCCAGGTGTCAGATGACGCAGACGCATTTTCCTACCCTCCCGCAAAAGGTCCAGGAAAAAGCGAACCGCTTGCAGCAGTTCTTGCCGGACTCGTTTTAACAACAGAGTCCAAGTCGGGATGAATTGGTTACGTCACGGTGCTCTCTGAGGAAATAAGGAGTACAACACGGCCTCGCCGGTGACGCGCTGGAGCCCCTCCCGATTTGGACGCCCCCTGTTGCTCAAGAAACCCCGATCCCTCGTTCGTAAAGGGTCTCGCTGTTACCTCAGCAGAAAGGTAGTTCCGGCACGTCTCTTCCTGTGCCGTCTACTCCAGGCCGAGGGTCTTCGCAACGTCCACGGGCTTCGACCCGGGCACGTCCTGGGCCTCCAGAGCCACACCGAGTTTGTGCAGTTCGGACAAAACCTGCACATCGTGGTCGTCCACGTACAGGTAATCGGTCACTCTGCGCTTGCCGTCCTCGTAGTGCATTCCACCCAGGTTCACCTTGTCGATGGCTACCCCCGCTTTCACAAGCTCCAGAAAACAGTCGGGCTTCTCGGCGAGGACCATCGTACGGCGCTTTTCGGACGCTTCCTTGAGGTACGCCGCCGCTTCGGCTGTGGTCATCACCCGAACCTGGATCGAATCGGTTCCCGAGGCCTCCAGCAGCTCTTTTTCCCAGTCTGAACTGGCAATCTCGTCACTACAGACCACGATCTCGTCCGGTTTCAAGACGCTTCCCCAGCCCACAAGCACCTGTCCGTGGACAAGCCGGTCGTCCACCCTGGCGAGCACAATGCCCATGATCCCTCCGCTGTGTCTCAAGCGGGAAGCAGCGTGATCCCGCGCGTTCCGTCGTTGGCAATCACCTGGGCCAGTTCGTTGAGTTCGAGGTGTTCCCGTTTGGTGACGAAGGAAAGCACCATCGGCAAATTCACCCCCGAGACCACTCTCACATTGGCGACCTCGTGGGCGACCCGGGCTGCGGCGTTCCAGCAGCTCCCACCTCGCAAACTGGCCATGATCAGCACACCGTCGCGCTCGGCGTAGCCGTGCACAAGCGAGCGCAATCGACTCTGAATTGCGCTCAGCGACAGACCCGTTACCGAAAGCCCGGCCAGATGCTCAACCGGCCCCAGGATGCCCGTGGCTGCCTGAATCAGCGCATCCGCAACCGGGCCGTGCGTGACCAAAATCCCAGCAACCATCCTCAACCTCACTCCATGTCGCCTCGAAGGTACGAGGCTTTCGTCTCCAGCAGTTTCTTCAACTTGGCGCTGAATTCCTTGGCCGGATCAATGCCGTAGATCTTCAGCAACTGGTTCAGCGCGATTACTTCCACAATCACAGTAATGTTCTTGCCCGGAATGATCGGTAGGCGAACGATGGGAATCGAAACGCCCAGGTACTCCGTGTAGTGCTCGTCGAGCCCCAGACGCTCGTAGTCGACGGAGTCGTCCCAGGCTTCCAGGTGCACCTCGACCTCGACGCGCTTTTGCATGCGGATGGCGCGGATGCCGAACAGCGCCCGCACATCGATGATGCCCACGCCACGGATCTCCATCCGCTGCTGAAGCAGCTCGCTGGCCGAGCCCATCAGGATGCCCCCTGCGGTGCGCACCATGTGCACGACGTCGTCAGCCACGAGCCGGTGGCCGCGTTCCACCAGGTCCAGCGCCACCTCGCTTTTGCCGATGGCGCTCTTCCCGGTGATCAGCACACCGATGCCGTACACGTCCACCAGCGTGCCGTGCACCATCAGCCGCGGGGCGAACTTCTCGTCCAGGTACGAACTTAGCAACTGCATCAGTTGCGTCGTGTTCAGCGGCGTCGAGAAGATGGTCACGGACTTCTGGCTGGCAATCTCCTGCAGATCCGGATTGACAACGTTGTTGTTGGTGACGATGATGCAGGGGATCTCGAAGGAGAGCACTTTGCGCAGGATCTGGCGCCTCTTGTTCGGTGCGAGCCGGTCCAAGTAGCGGGTTTCCGTGTTCCCGATGATCTGCACTCGCCTGTACGTGAACACCTCCACAAAACCGGCCAGCGCCAGCCCGGGACGGTGCAGGTCTGGTTCGCTGATTTCCCGGTCAAAGCTGTACTCGCCGTTCACCACGGCCAACTGTAGCTTGCTGCGGTTGTCCTCAAAAAGTGTTCGGACGCTCAGCCTTGACATGTCTTCGTCCGCCTCCGCTGAATAACAAACGGGCTCCGCGCATGGCGGAGCCCAGTTGGTCTGTCAAACGGCTAACGCGCTAAACGATTTCTTCTGTTTCGCTCTCTGCCTGAGCCTCTTTCTCGCTCAGAAGCTTGCCAACACGTTCACCCTCGTAGTTCTGCAGCTTGCCTTTGTACTTCTTCAGCTGGCGCTCAATCTTTTCCACTGCAAGGTCAACAGACTTGAAAATATCTTCGCTTCTCTCGACAGCAGTAAGTAACGCACCATTTACCTTAACCTGAATTTCGGCGATTTTCTGAAGCTTCTCTTCGTCGAGGATCACTTCACAGTCGATGATGCCTCGGTAGTACCGCTCAAGGCGATTCACTTGCTTTTGTACGTACTGTTTCAACCGCTCAGAGGGTGTAAAGTGCCTTGCAGTGAGTCTATAACGCATCGGAACCTCCTATCAGCTTATCATCGGTAGAGTCTGCAAAACCCCTAAGGAAACGTACACTTCGACGGGTACCCAGTAGGCACCACCTCCTTCCTGTGTCGTTCCACCACTCCCGCTCACCGCTCCTCCTTGACGTGTCGGGAGCGCGGATGAGCCTGTCGGTACACCTGCTTCAAGCGTTCCGCGGAGACGTGCGTGTAGATCTGGGTTGTAGACAGGCTGCTGTGTCCCAGCAGTTCCTTCACGGCGAGCAAATCCGCTCCGCCGTCCAGAAGGTGTGTGGCGAAGGAATGCCGGAGCACGTGTGGATGCCACGCTCCTGACTCATCCACCTCCGAAAGATACTTGCGCACGATCCTCTGTACCGTCCGCGCTGAGATTGGCTTGCCGGAACGCCCTACAAACACCGGGCCACGCGAGAGGTTCCCGATGTGTGAGCGGCTCCTCAGGTAGTCGCGCAGTGCCTCGGCTGCGTGTTCACCCAGCGGTACAATCCGTTCCTTCGATCCTTTGCCGTAGACCTTGATCTGCCGGGTTTCGAGATCCACGTTCTCGATGCGCAGGCCAACCAGCTCGCCGAGACGAATGCCCGTACTGTAAAACAACTCGAGAATGGCAGCGTCTCTCTTTCCCTCTGGCGTCGACCGGTCGGGCAAGGCCAGCGCAGCCAAAACGACTTCGATGGAAAGCTGTTCGGGTAACCTCTTGGGTTGCTTGGGAGCAGCAATGGCTCGCAGAGGGTTGGCCTGGTAAAGACCGTGGGCGTTCAGGTAGCGGAAGAAAGACCTCAGGCAGGCGAGTTTCCGCGCGACGGTTCGGCTGTCCAGCCCGCCCCGCGAAAGCATCCCAAAGTAATCCCGGAAGACCTGGCGCGTTGGCACCCACCCCACCTCCTCGCCGTGTTCCTCCCAGAACTCCGCGAACTGACTCAAATCGCTGGCGTAGGCTGCCACTGTGTGCTCGGAGTAGTTCCGCTCGACAACCAGGTAGTGTAGAAAGCGGTCAGCCCACTCGTTCAGATCACGAGTCGAAACCAACGGCCTCATCCAGGCTTACGGTTTCCGGATCGAACTCCTGTTTGCAGGCCGGGCACAGGTAGTACGTCCCGCGCTGGCGGTTGGAGCGTTCCTCCAGGTAAGGATTACCGCACACGGGGCATTTGACGTTCACCGGTTTGTGCCAGGTCGCAAAATCGCACTTCGGGTAGTTGCTGCACCCATAGAAGACACGTCCGCGGCGGGTCCTGCGTTCCACGATTTGTCCGTCACATCCTTCACGCGGGCACGGCACACCGATCGGGTACGGCTTTGTGTTTTTGCACTCGGGGTAGCCGGAGCAAGCCAAAAACCGACCGAAGCGGCCGACCTTCACGATCATGGGACGGCCGCAGACCTCGCACTTCTCGTCTGTTTCCACGATGTCCTTGTCGGCCGACTTGGTGAAACTGCACTCGTCCGGGTAACGGCTGCACGCGTAGAACCGCCCCAGCCTGCCCCATTTCACCACCAGCGGACTTCCACAAATCGGGCAGCGCTCGTCGGTGTCTTCGACCAGCGACTCTTTCAGTTCGTCCGTCTTGCTGTTCATGCGCTCCAGCGCCCGCTCGAAGGGCCCGTAGAAAGACTTGACCACGCTCAAGAAATCCTTCTTGCCGGACTCGATCTTGTCGAGTTGCTCCTCCATCTGGGCGGTGAAGCGCACGTTGAAAATGTCGGGAAAGTTCTCCACCAGGATGCGATTCACCAAACGGCCAAGCTCCGTCGGCACGAGCTGCTTGCCGGAACGCTCCACGTACTTTCTGTCCAGCAAGGTGCTGATGATGAGGGCGTACGTGGACGGTCGCCCGATGCCAAGCTCGTCCAGCTCTTTGACCAGACTGCTCTCGGTGTAGCGGGCTGGCGGCTTGGTGAAATGCTGCTCCGGCAGCAGGTCAACCAGCTTCAGCACCTCGTCCACGCGAATCTTCTTCGGGACAGTGGCGGTCTCTTCGTCCTCCTGGGACTTCTCTTCCTCCCAAACCTGCAGGTAGCCTCGAAAGAGAACCACCGAGCCGGTTGTTCTGAACAGGTAGCGGGGCTTCTCGCCGGCCTCGATCTCGATTGTGGTCCGTTCGAACTTCGCCGGGGCCATCTGGCTGGCTACGAAGCGGTTCCAGATCAGCTCGTACAGTTTGAACTGATCCGGGGTGAGGAACCCCTTGATCTTGCGCGGCTCACGGCTCATCGAGGTCGGGCGGATGGCCTCGTGGGCATCCTGGGCGCCGGCTTTTGCTTTGAAGCGTCTGGGCTTGGCAGGCAGGTAGTCCGTGCCGTAAGCGGTGGCAATGTAGTCGCGTACAGCCACTAAAGCCTCGTCGGCAATGCGGGTGGAATCTGTACGCATGTAGGTGATCAGGCCGACACTGCCTTCGTCGCCCAGTTCCACGCCTTCGTACAGTTGCTGCGCGACGGTCATCGTGCGCCGCGCTGTGAAGCCGAGCCGTTTGGCTGCTTCCTGCTGCAGGGTACTGGTTGTGAAAGGCGGCGAGGGGTTGCGCGACACAACGTTGCGCCGCACATCTTTGACAACGAAGATCTGCTGCTTCAGGTCGTCAACGATGGCCTGAGCACGAATCTGACTGTCGATTTCGGCTTTCTTGCCGTCGATCTTGACGAGCTTGCTCTGGAACTTCTCCTTCTCGGCGTCCCGAAAGGTCGCCGTGATGGTCCAGTACTCCTTGGGCTCGAACGCCTCGATTTCGTCTTCGCGCTCGCAAATGAGGCGCAAAGCCACCGACTGCACACGTCCCGCACTGAGCCCGCGGTACAGCGTGTTCCACAGAATTGGGCTCACCTTGTACCCGACCAGACGGTCGAGCACGCGCCTGGCTTTCTGCGCCTGGACCTTGTCCTGGTCCACTTCAAGCGGATGCTCGATGGCCTTCTTGACGGCCGATTCTGTGATCTCGTTGAAAAGGATCCGCTTGATGTTGCGGTTGGCACGGCGTAGCAGCTCGGACAGATGCCAGGCGATGGCCTCGCCTTCACGGTCCGGGTCGGTGGCCACGTACACCACATCCGATTCCTGGGCCGCCTGCTTCAGCTCTTTGAGGATTTTTTCCTTCTTGCGGATTTTGACGAAGTGGGGTTCAAAGCCGTTCTCGACGTCCACCCCCAACTTGCGCTGGGGCAAATCCATTACGTGCCCCATGGAGTACATCACCCGGAAGCGGTCCCCCAGGAACTTGTTGATGGTTTTGGTTTTCGCGACCGATTCAACGATGACCAGAGATTTCTTCATACCCCTTCCTTGCCAAGCGCGCGTCAGAGACACAGTCTACCTGGGCCTCCGGGTACACTCCTGTACCCTGCTCCGGCGGTCGCGTAACGACGCTGGTGGAAGCCTGTTTCTAACGGGGTTGGTAAACGCCCAAGAACGGAAAAGGTTCAGTTGATCGACGTGTTTCCCTCGAGAAAAAGAGGAGAACCACCGAACGGGAAGTCCGCGTTGAACAGCACCGACGCCACAATGGAGCGCATCGTCGCCACGTCGATCGCGTTCATCCCGAGCATCATGGCCCGGTCAACTACGGCTTCCAGCTCCGCCTCGTCGATGATGCCAAGCTCGTGCAGTTGAAGCAGGTAGCCGTAGGCATCCGGTTCGATGACCATCCGCTCGGCGTCGTGCAGAATGCGGAACGATTCGTGTCCAACGCGACCGAAATCCTCGTCGACCCTGTCGAGATCCTGGTCCAGCCTTTCGAAGAGCCAGGCGAAAGCCGAGCTGATTTCGCTCTCGCTGTACCCCTGCTCCAGAAGATCCTGCGACAACGCCTCCAGCCCTCCTGTGCTGCCACCCCTGTTGCGGATCTCCGACATGATGTAGACGAGGATCTCCACCACGCGCTCGCTCATGTTTCCTCTCCCTCCAGAGATTCACCGAGCAGTGACTCCCCCGCTCGCATCAGTTTTGCAGGCAATTTAGAAAACCACCCCGCAAAATCAAGTGTTTTTGCCAAGAATTCATAAGCCTGGCAGACGATGCGTGATCCCCCGCCTCACGGGTTAGATGCGCCCGACGCTCTTGAAGGGGCGCATCTTCCAGAAATTCATTTACCAACGCGCGACGTCCTCGCGGAAAACGAATTGGATTTGTGACAGAAACTTCTCAGCCCGCGAGCCAGTCACAGGCCATTCCGAGCCTCTGTCGTACACTTGCTCTGGGTCCCCACCAAACGGGCGCGCGCTACACGTTCCGCCCGTGGCAGTGTTTGTACTTCTTT
>JAADFT010000029.1 GCA_013152765.1 Calditrichota bacterium
GCCCCAAAGGGGCGAAATAAAATAGCCTGGGGCAACGCCCCAGGAATTATTGGCACCAAACGATCCCCCTCGCCCGCTCTGCGGGAGAGGGAGACAAAAGGGGGTGAGGGTGATGGAAAGCCGACCTGGTCCAGGAAACAAAATACAAATTGTTTGGATTTAATCTCGCATGGGCGGTTCGCGAACCGCCCCTACAATTCCATGAAATAACAGCATATTTTTGGCACCTTGAAAATCAACCTGGGTGGGGAGGCTCAAAGGGATTGACCCAAAGCCCGATCTATGCTATCAGGATTCTATCAATTCGGCGCTAGTCATTCATATTTAAGCAATGTGACATGGTGCCCGGATTTATGAGGATTACCAAGTCATGGTGTACACAGGAGGTTGTTTATGCGACGGTTCAAGGAGTTTTTCCATTATTTCCATATACTGGCGATTGTTGCCCTGGGGCTCTCGCTGCCGGGAACCTATGGATGCGGCTCCAAAGGCGCCAGTGCCTCGGATGCGGACGTGGACACGGACACGGACACCGACACAGACGTTGACACAGACACAGACATAGACACGGACACGGATACAGACACAGATACAGACACAAGTACAGACACCGTGCTGCCGAGGCTCAAGACCTGTTACAGCCCTTGCCTGGCCGGCGCCACCATCAATGGCCAGTACGTAGCCTGCTCCGATGAGGGATTACTCAAAGGCTGCCTCGGCACAACGGTCTGCAAGGACGGCTGGTGCGTACCAAAGTCGAAGGTAGGCGAGGTTGCATCGCCCTCAACGGACGGTACCTGCACGACCGACTGCGACTGCCCGGAGCACGGCGCGTGCATAAACGGCCGCTGCGGAGGGAACTGCGAGGAGAGCGGCAGCGCCTCGGTCTGCCCGGACGGGTTCGGGTGTCACAAGAAGGTCTGCCGCCGTAAGTGCAGCACCGAGAAGCCCCAATCAGGCTCGACCGGCGAGTTCCAGCCCTGCCCGGCCGGAACGCACTGCGAGACCGAGGCCGACGGCGTGAACGGCTTTTGCATGGCCAACTGCCCCGGCAGCTCGGAGGTGGTGGACAAATCCTGTCTGATGTCGGCCCAGGAAGGCTCCGAGAGCCCCTTCTCCCTCGGCGGGAACGACCTGGTGGACGGCATCATGAACTTTACCTCGGACCGCACATCCGGCTCGTTCAAGCTCGTCAACAAAACCATGTGCGAGCTGACGTTCACCGTGCTCAAGAAACGCCACGTGGTGTACTCGGACGACGGAGTCCACGAGAGCAGCCAGAACCCCATGTCCTGGGTCAGGCTCGAGGACGAACTGGGGAACGCGGACCAGGACGGCGCACTCACCGTCGTGATAGGGCCCTCTGCAGAGGCCTTGATCACGGTCAGCAAGGTGGCGAACAAGGACCTGCCTAACTGGGAAGGTCTGCTCGAGGTCAAGAGCCGGGACGGACTGGGCACCGCCGAGGTTCGCATTTCCTTCAGCAGCGGCGCTACCGGGTACTGGATGGGCAAGATGTACTTCTTCGCCAACTTCGGCAGCGACAACCTGGACGCCTGGATGGCGGACAAGGAGAACCTGGGGCTCCTGAACTCCGTGCCAAATGCTTTCATCAAGCGCTGGGACGTGCTCAGGCGTGGCGAGATCAGCGTGGACAACTTCCTGGCCATGGTGCAGTCCGTGCAGAACGGCTCCTGGCAGTGGCCCACCACCATGTCGGCCTGCCCGAAGCAGCAGGGGGCGTGCTACCCGTTCGCCAACCCCGACGAAGGCGACGCGGACGACGGGGTAGAGAACCTGTCCGACGACCTGCAGCGCGATCCGGTACCCACCGGCATGGTGGAGCTGCCCATAGCGATGAACCTCAAGAAGGAAGATAGCAACAGCCTTGCGCTCCTCGGCCGCATCGTCTCGCGCCAGACCCTGCACTACGCCGGCGACCCAGCGGTGTACATGGAGTTCGAGAAGGACGTGGACGGCTGCACCAAGCGCGGCGAGTATAACGTCTGCGTGAATCGCCTGACCGCTCTCGAGGCGGACGTGGTGGTGGGAGGCCGGTACCTGCCCGAGCCCGGCGGGACCGGCTGCCCCTTCGGCACCGGCTTCGAGCGCGAAGGGGTCCCGTGGCTCCTGGACGATTTCAAGGCCGGCACCGAGCTGGTGGACGGGGTCCGGTTCAAACCGGAATGCCGCGACACGTATAGGCCGTTCTCCGAGACTCCCGCGGACAGCCCGATCTCCAAGGAGGAGCTGAACAAGACGTACGCCGGGTCGAACCCGCTGCCGGACGGCAGGAGCCTGGAACGCTCGCTACAGCTCATAGACGGCGCGCTCATCGGCAAGGACCGCCTCTTCGTGATCTTCCGCGAGGTCTTCGCGGTGGACCTGTCCCCCAACCCCAAGCCAGAGGACTTCACCGCGTACGGCTTCATGATGCTGCGTCGCACGCCGACGCACGTGAAGCCCGAGGACTTCGTCGGCACCAGGCAGACCGAGGACCGCACAATGCCCTCGGGCCTGCTCGACCTCGAGTGCAGCGCCGACGTGCTCGCAAAGGCCGGGTTTGCCGCCGGCCTGCCCTCGAATGACGGCGACCTCCGGAGATTGGCCGAGATCGTGGTCAACGGCGTGCCGAGCGGCAACGACCTGTCGAGCCACGTGCTGGACTCCAACCTCGTTCATTACCTGTGCTGGGAGACCGGCCAGTTCGACCTTGGCGAGACCGGCTCCAGGCCCTGCCCCCTAGGCAGCCCGGTAACATTCTTCACGTTCCCTGCCGGCCAGGACAGGAACCTGACCAACCTTGAATGCCAGGACTCGGCGAAGTTCAAGGAATACGTGTCCGGCGACACGGTAACCACCGTGGTTACCCACAAGGGCGACTGCGGCCAGGTCCTCTCGGATTGGAAGGTGAACGGCGATGTCATGGTCGATCCTTACTGGCGATGCACGAACACCGGCCTGAAGTGCGAGGTAGCGGCGGACCGGAGGAGAAACAAGACCTTCTACGACAGCGCAACCATACCGCCTGACACTGTGCACCTGCCGGCGCTCGACACGGAGGTGGACACCGCGTTCCGATACAAGACCGCGTTCAGGAGCCGCCACGGCAAGAACCTGGGCTTTGCCCCGGACATGTGTGTGCCCGACTCCACCTCTGTGCCGTACTGCTACGCGCCGTGGGAGATCGAGGAGATACAGGCCCGGGTGGACTGCGCTCTGTACCTGTACAACAACCAGTTCAACACTCCCGGCGACGCCACGGCGGACCTGCTCCGCGGGTATCTCAGGCAGGACTTCTCCTCCCGCTGCGTGGACGATTCCCTGGGCAAGGAGGCCTGCCACAGGCCGGAGAACCAGCAAGACGGGTTCGAGGCGCTTAACGCGGAGTTGCTCATCATGCTGGGGGACGAGGCCTACACCAGGGCGTTCGCATCGCGGTTCGACCTGGCCGGCACTGGCAAGGCCGCGTTCGACGGCGCACTGTTCGAGCCAGGGGGCATCAACCTCTCGGGCGTGGCAGGCTACGAGATGTACAGCCTGTACAAGGCGACCCAGTACTACCAGCTCGCCCTGGACCGGTTCTACTCGCTCATGCCGTACGTTACCATGGCCCTCGATAACCTAGATAGCACCTTCATAACCGCAGAGACCGTGACCAGCTTCCTCGACCGCCTGATCCGAGCGTCGACCCAGAAGTCCAGGGCCTGGAGCGAGGTAGCAAAGCGTTACCAGAGCTTCAACCGGCCGGACCTGGCCCGCAGGGTGATCCAGCGGGCGTACACCGCCACGTACCTCGAGTCCGTGCTCATCACCCGTATGATGCACAACGTTATAGACGCGGTCCCGCCGGAGAACGAGGCCCAGATACTGTACGTCATAGACCAGGCCCAGCTAAGGTACAAGGCGGCGCTCCTCAAAATGCGCGACGTCAACAAGTCAATAACCGACGAGGTCAACTTCTTCGGCTTCCCTGCCGACTACATCCCGTTCCCCGCCCTCGACCCGGGCGACACCAACGCGTTCGAAAAGCTTCTCCGGTCCGCCTGGAGCAAGACATCCTTTGCCGCAGCCAAGGAGGAAAAGGCACTCTCGAGCAACCGTGACTACGAGACCGACGCGGCATCCTTCCAGGCAGAGCTGGTGAAGATCCGCACCACGTACGAGAACCAGCTCAAGGACCTCTGCGGCAGCTTCACCGGCGAAGACGGCGGGACCTACCCGGCCATCATCGAGTACGCGCACCTGGACAAGAAGGCGCGCATGTTGGGGGACCCGTGCGGGCTCATGGGCAACGGGGCGATCTACGAGGCCCTGATGGCCACCAGGCTCAAGAGCCTGAACCTGGGCAAGGCGATCCAGGAGCGGGATAACATCATACAGAGGATCCGGATCGAGCTGGACCGCAGGAACAAGTATTGCGATGAGCTGGCAGAGCTCAAGGACTATACCATGTCCATGTACGACACCAAGATCAGCCTGCAGGCGGCAATCGACGCGGCGGACATCATCAAGAACACGGTGCAGCGGACCCAGGCGTCGATCACCAAGACCGCGGACCTCGCCAAGTGCACCGTGGGAACGTCCACCGACTGCCCGAGCTCCGCCTGGTCCATCTCAATGGTAGCGGCCTCGTCCGCGACCAGTAACGCCCTGATAACCACACAGGAGATCGCCAAGTCACTCGCCGGCATCGGCAAGATGATAGCTGACAAGGAGCGGGCGCGCTTCGAGATAGACACCAAGTGCGACCTGGCCAAGGTGAACTCGGACGCCAAGATATCCAGCATGGCCCTGGACATGCTGACCCAGGACATCGAGATGATGAAGGCGGCCCTGGACCTCCAGCTCGCTTACTCGAAGCTGGAGAAGATGGCGAACGAGTCGGTGATGATCAGGGCCGAGTACGAGGAGGTGCTCCAGCAGGCGATCAACATCGAGGCCGCGCGAAACGATCCCAACGTGCGTATCTACAAGAACGACGCCGTGATCAACGCGGACAAGGCCTTCGAGGTGGCTTTGCGCGAGGCGTACAAGGCTACGAAGGTGTACGAGTACTACACCAGCCAGAGCTATGCGCACCTCGGCGACTTGTTCCTGGTGAGGATGGTAGCGGCCGGGGACTACAACCTGGAAAACTACCTCATGGAGCTGGAGGATGCCTTCTACAGCTTCGAGGAGCAGTACGGAAACCCGGACGTCCGGCTGGCCATCGTGTCGCTGCGGGACGACGTGCTCAAGGTGCCCCGGTACTCGGACCAGGCTCCGGGAGTAGCCTTGAGCCGGACCGAGCGAAACCGGCTGTTCGTGGAGAAGCTGTCCGAGAACCTCTCGGCTACTGGAACCGGCTATACCATCAAGTTCAACACCCGGCTGGACCAGCTCTCGCCGCTCACGAGGAACCACAAGATACTGTACATCGAGGCAGAGCTGCTTGGAGAGAACCTGGGCGACGACGTAGGCAGGGTGTACCTGTCCCAGGTGGGCACGGGAACTGTCCATTCAGTGGGCGGAGACAAGCTGTACTTCCGCTTTCCGCCCAGGACGTCTGTCATCGACACCTTCTTCAACGGCATCAAGAACATACCCAACAAGGAGGTGTACGCTGCGAGGAACCTGCGGGACCGGCCGCTCGCAAATTCTGAATGGGAGCTTGTATTCGACCCGTACGGCGAGCCGGTCAACAGGGACATCCCCGTGGAGAACCTCTCGGACATCCGGCTGTACATCTACTACACCGATTTCACCGCCCTATAGACGATACATGTCAAGGCCCAAGGCTTGGAGGTAGATATGAGACGATACACACTGTTCGCGATCGCTCTTTCGGCGTTTTTAACCTTTCTGTCGAGCGGCTGCGGAAGCAACGGCGGCGGCAATGCAAATGCGGATTCGGACGTGGACACAGACGTGGACACAGACATCGACACAGACATCGACACAGATACAGACACGGATACAGACACGGATACAGACACGGATATAGACACGGATACAGATACGGATACAGACACGGATACAGATACGGATACAGACACGGATACAGACATCGACACAGATACAGATACAGACACCGACTCGGACACGGATACGGATACGGATACCGATACGGACACCGACACTGACACGGACACGGATACGGATACGTACATGGACTGCGTGTCTGAACACGGGCCTGGCTGGGCTTATAACCCAGCCACCAAGGCGTGCAAAGACTGCACCGGCAAGACCTGCCCCGAGGAGAGCTCAGTGGGCGTGTACCCGCTGACCACGGAGAAGGGTCGCTGCGTGTGCCATACAAGGGAAGGCTTCTTCTACTCCGACACGATCTACCTGCCTCTTCCCTGCGACCAGGACGGCGACGGGTGGACCACCGTGACGGCCCGGGAGTTCGTCGAGAGCGCCGACCCTGCATTGCGCGAGAATGCGCGCTGCAACGTGCGGAAGGTCGCGTACTTCGTGCTCGAGCCTGATGAGAAGGCGTACCAGCCGGTGTACGTGGAGGGCAACGACCTGCCCTTGTACGAACCCAACGACCGCGACGATCAGGACATGTTGACCGCGGATGACATCCGCACTCCGCCCTATGGCCCCGACGGCCGCAGGCTCACCGCTGCCGAGCTGAACAGCCTCACCAAGGCGTGCGTGTCCCAGGGTGCGGACTACAACGGCAACGGCGTGGCCGACGTGGCAGAGTGGCCCGGGGCCGAAGGCCTTGAGCCGTCCATGGCCGACTACGCGAGGTTCGCGTACTTCCTTGAGCTGTACCGCGGGTGGTACGACCCGGCGGATCGCACCTACCACATCGCCGAGAAGCCGCGGCTGGATGACGGCTCCGACTCGGTGATCAGCGTGGCCTTTCACGGCGGAGAGAGCGAGTACTGGCGGGTATGCAAGCGCCGGGTGGACTCGGGCTATGACCCGGAAGGCGTGACCATAGGCATGGACTTCGCAGAGTACAGCGGCATGCTGCATCACAGCCAGTTCAAGTGCGTCCAGGTGGTGGCGGACTCTGAAACAGATCCTGATCAGCCCCAGAAGCTGACCGTGGCACAGGTCAAACAGGACTTCGAGCTCAACGAGTGCACCGTTGCCGATACAGGTGGCGACGCGGACAGCGACACCGACAGTGACACGGACACGGATACGGACACCGACACCGATACAGACACGGATACGGATACGGATACGGACGCGGATACCGATACGGACACCGATACGGATACGGATACGGACGCGGATACCGATACGGACACCGATACGGATACGGATACGGACGCGGATACCGACGCACCGGCCAACCCGGTCGATCCAAAGGTCACCTGCGAGCAGGACACGGACGTGGCCATCGGCGACGTCGGCCTGGCCATAGCCCGGTACCACCACTACCAGGACACCGGGGACTACCTGCGCGGCTGCATCAACGAGTGCGTGGAAGGCTGGTCCGGCCTTGTCGACTGTCCCGGGTACCCGGACACGGCCGGGTGCGATACAATGCTCGACGCTTTCGGCCGCGGCACCTGCGGCTGCATCGGCAACTACGAGTTCCCGGAGTGCACCGTGTGCAAGATGTACTGGGACATCGCCACTGGCTGCACAACATGCCTGGACCACTGGGATCCGGCGATGGAGTGCACAAGGTGCTACAACGACAATGTGAACGGCCACTGGGCTTTGACGAGCAAGTGCACTGCCTGCGCCCCACACTGGGACATCGGCACAGGCTGCACAACATGCGAAGGTCACTGGGACCCGAACAAGGACTGCCTCGAGTGCCTCGACAACGACACCGGCGGCTACTGGAACATCGCCACCGGCTGCACCACGTGCATAAACGACCGGTGGAACCTCGCGGCCAACTGCACCGCCTGCGCCCAGAGCTGGGTAGACGACACTGCCAAGCCCGAAAGGGACTGCGACCTATGCCCCAACGACGGCACGCACGGCCACTGGAAGCAGACCGGGGCCAACACCTGCAACACCTGCCAGGACGACGCCACCAACGGGCATTGGAGCCTGGCGAGCGGATGCAAGGCATGCTCCGGCAACTACGACATCAAGAGCAACTGCACCTCCTGCCTCGGGCACTGGGACATTGCAACGGGTTGTAACACCTGCCTGTACAACACCGTGGACGGCCACTGGATCAACGAGAACAACAACTGCGGTTCATGCGCCGAGCTGTGGCAGGGCCCGAGCTGCACCATGTGCAGCCCTGCGGCGCACAAGCTGCTGCCCGAGAGCGGCCGCTGCATAAGGACCATCAACCTGGTCGAAAACGGCGGGTTCGAGAGCAACAGCACGGCGAGTTGGGACCCCATCGCCACCGCAGGCATGAGGGTAGAGACCACTGGCTCGTTCTATGGGATCAATCCCAAGGAAGGCAACTACTTCGTGTCGTTCCACGACAGCTCGTCCAGCGAGTTCTACCCCCGGGCCAGGCAGATAATAACATTGAGCGAACTGCACAAGAGCCTCATAGCCCAGGGAAAGATCAAGAAAATTTACTTCTCCCTGTACATGGGGGGACACGGGTCCAGCGACGACCCCTCGATTTTCGTCACCCAACGCGTCAACACGTCGCCGGAGGAGTGGGTGAACTGCGGTAACAGGTACACTTTAGATATTACAGATCAGAACGACAACGAGTGGCACTACTATACCACTTGGTGCGACGTGGATCCCAGGGTCAACGGGATCAGCGTGGAGATAATGGGCAACAACACAGACCGCGGCGCGTGCAATGCCTTCTTCGACGATATCCGGGTGTGGTTGTCCATGTGACACACCCGGACAAAAGATGATCAAGGGCGTGATACAGGGGTTCCCGTTCTCATCCGGTGAATTCATGAGGACGTTCAGAAGGATCGTAAAGGACGGCCAGGAGCTCATCCTCCTCTTCGACACGGGACGCCGCTCGGACTACAAGAGAAGCAGCTTCTGAGGAGACTGCGCGCGGACCGGCCCTTCGGACCGGCCCTTCCGTGGTTGATTATCCCAGGGGCGAATATAGCCGTGATATCAAGAGGATATAAGGAGAGAAAAAACCAGCACCATGCACGATATGAGTGTCGGGCTTGCCGGCAAGGTTTTTTGGGGGCTGCCTTAGGCGGATAGCTGACCTGGTCCAGTAAACAAAAAACAAATCGTTTGGATTTGATCTCGCAAGGGCGGTTCGCGAACCGCCCCTACAATTCCATGAAATAACAGCATATTTTAGGCACCTTGAAAATCAACCTGGGTGGGGAGGCTCCTTGGTTTCTCCGACCCACTTAATGCGGCCGTCCTCCAGTGTGGGAAAGGGTGATAAAAGACCCACGTGTTCGGAACCTAACCAAACCTCA
>JAADFT010000030.1 GCA_013152765.1 Calditrichota bacterium
GTGCCCCCTTCGTCACCACCCTCAGGGCCCAGGTCGATGATGTAGTCGGCCGTCTTGATTACGTCCATGTGGTGTTCGATCACGACCACCGTGTTCCCCTTGTCCACCAGGCGGTTCAGCACGTCGAGCAGCATCTTGATGTCCTCGAAGTGCAGCCCGGTGGTGGGTTCGTCCAGAATGTACAGCGTGCGGCCCGTGCTCACCTTGCTGAGCTCGGTAGCCAGTTTCACGCGCTGGGCCTCGCCACCGGAAAGGGTGGTGGCCTGCTGCCCGAGTCGGATGTACCCTAAGCCAACGTCGTACAGCGTTTGCAGCTTGCGCTTGATCGGAGGGATGTTCTCGAAGAACTCCAGCGCCTGCGAAACGGTCATCTCCAGGACGTCAGCGATCGACTTCCCCTTGTACTTGATCTCCAGGGTCTCGCGGTTGTAGCGCTTGCCTTTGCACACTTCGCAGGTCACGTACACGTCCGGCAGGAAATGCATCTCGATTTTGATGATTCCATCCCCCTGGCAGGCTTCGCACCGCCCGCCCTTCACGTTGAAGCTGAAGCGGCCAGGCTTGTAGCCGCGGATTTTGGCTTCGGGCAACTTGGCAAAAAGATCCCGGATGTACGTGAACAGCCCGGTGTACGTCGCCGGATTGGAACGCGGGGTGCGGCCGATGGGGCTCTGGTCGATGTTGATGACCTTGTCGATGTGTTCCAGACCCTCCACCCGTGCGTAAGGCAGGGGCTGTTCCTTGCCGCGGTAGATGGCCCTGGCCAGGATCGGGTACAACGTCTCGTCCACCAGAGTACTTTTACCCGAGCCGGAAACCCCGGTGACGCAAATGAACGTACCTAACGGGAAACGCACGTCGATGGACTTGAGGTTGTTGCCACGGGCTCCGAAAATCGTCAGGGTTTTGCCGTTCCCTTTGCGGCGTTTGGTTGGCACGGGAATGCTCTTCAGGCCGGCCAGGTACTGCCCCGTCAGCGATTTGGGGTTGGCAGCGATTTCCGCCGGTGGTCCCGTGGCCACGACGTAGCCACCGTTTTCCCCCGCGCCCGGGCCAAGATCCACCACGTAGTCCGCCCGCTCGATGGTCTCGCGGTCGTGCTCCACCACGAGCACCGTGTTGCCCAGATCGCGCAACTGGCACAGGGTGTTGATCAGCCGGTGGTTGTCCCGCTGGTGAAGCCCGATCGACGGTTCGTCCAGCACGTACAACACGCCCACGAGCTGCGAGCCGATCTGCGTGGCTAAGCGAATTCGCTGCGACTCGCCGCCTGACAGGGTAGCCGCACCGCGATCGAGGGTCAGGTAGTCTACCCCCACGTTGAGCAAGAACTGCAGGCGCTCCCGGATCTCCTTCAGGATCTGGTGAGCGATGAGGCGCTGGCGCTCCGTGAGCTGCAGTTGCTCGAAGAATTGCATCGCCTGGCGCACCGATTTGCGCGTGACATCCCAGATGTTGTGACCGTCGATTTTGACGGCCAGCGCCTCGGGGCGCAGGCGCGCCCCTCCGCAGTCCGGGCAGGGTACGGCCCGCATGAAGCCTTCGATCCACTCTCGCACGGAGGCGGAATCCGTGGCGTGGTAGCGGCGCTCCAGGTTGGGGATGACTCCCTCGAAACGGTTGACCCACGTTCCCTTGCTCTTCCCCTCGCGGCTGGCGTAGCGAAACTCGATTTCTTCGTCGCCGCTGCCGTAGAGGAGAACCTGCCGGACCTTTTCCGGAAGGTCTTCCCAGGGAGTGTCCAGGCTGAACCCGTAGTGCTCGGCCACGCCTTTGAGGAGCGTGGCGTACCAGCCATCCCGCACCTCGCCCCAGGGCGCCAGAGCACCTTGCCGGAGGCTGAGCTTGGGGTTGGGCACGACCAGCTCGGGATCGACCACCATCCGGGTCCCGAGACCGTTGCAGGTGCGGCAGGCCCCGTACGGGCTGTTGAAGGAGAACATGCGCGGCTCGATTTCCTCGTACGAGATGCCGCAGTCCACGCAGGCGTAGTGCTCGCTGAACAGGAGCTCCTTTTCGCCAACCACATCGACGATGACCAGCCCCGAAGCCAGGTTCAGGGCAGTTTCCACGGAATCGGCAAGTCGCCGCTGAACCTTCGGGCTCACGACGATGCGGTCCACAACGATCTCGATGTTGTGTTTCTTGTTTTTGTCGAGCTGGATCTCGGAATCCAGGTCCAGGGTCTGACCGTCCACGCGCACGCGCACAAAGCCGTCCCGACGGGCTTCTTCGAAAATCTCCCGGTACTCGCCTTTCCTGCCTCGCACGACAGGAGCCAGAATCTGCACGCGCGTTCCCTCGGGCAGGGCCAGCGCCGCGTCGACAATTTGCTCGACGGTTTGCTTCTCCAGCTTCTTGCCGCAGTTGTAGCAGTAAGGAGTGCCGATGCGGGCGAACAGGAGCCGCAGGTAGTCGTAGATCTCGGTCACGGTTCCGACTGTAGAACGCGGATTCTTGGAAACCGTGCGCTGCTGGATGGAAATGGCCGGCGACAGGCCCTCGATGTAGTCCACGTCCGGCTTTTCCATCAGGCCCAGAAACTGGCGGGCGTAAGCAGACAGGGACTCTACGTAGCGGCGCTGCCCCTCGGCGTAGATTGTGTCGAAGGCCAGCGACGACTTGCCCGAGCCCGAGAGCCCGGTGATCACCACCAGGCGGTCGCGCGGGATTTCCACGTCGATGTTTTTCAAATTGTGTTCGCGAGCGCCGCGAACAACGATCTTGTCTTTAGTTTCTGCCATTCCCACCCGGATTGTATGACTGCAAATTTACTTACCGCTCTACCTCTGACTGCCCACTGCCTACTGCCTACTGCTGACCGCCCACTGCCGACTTCCAACCGCCACCTGCCTACCGTCCTCCGATTTCTTCCAGCCCGAGCCTGTGCAGAAG
Source organism: Calditrichota bacterium (assembly GCA_013152765.1). Taxonomy (GTDB): domain Bacteria; phylum Zhuqueibacterota; class Zhuqueibacteria; order Oleimicrobiales; family Geothermoviventaceae; genus Geothermovivens. The sequence continues at coordinate 2,896 of JAADFT010000030.1, forward strand.
AATCTGCCCGTTCACGATGCGCACCCGGACCAGGGGCCACACGTTCAGCCGATTGGCCAGCGCCAAAGCCTTTTCCGGAGTCCCTTTGAACAGGTAAAAAACCATTTCGGCCGTTGGTACGTCTTTGCGCAGCCCCTCGCGGAAAACCAGTTCGTTGGACTTGTACCGCCACGTGCCGGCAAGATGTTCCACGGTGTTGTCTTTGATCAGGTTCCAGCCGTTCCCAAGCGTGAAGAGACCATTCGAGAGGGACAGGATGGGATCGTGTTTCAGGTCCGTGGGCACGGTGACCAGCGAGTCCTCACCGAGCGGTGGGGAGTAGTAGTGAACCTTCCCCTCCAGCGGGAAGGCGATTTCTACCTGGCCGTCCAGCGGCCGACGTGCTGTAACGCGCAGTCGGTAAAGATCGTCGGAGAACTTCTCGACCCGAACCTCGTACGAAGCGGCGCGCACTTTCACTGGCACCGGTGAAGCCGCGCACACGGCCTTTGGAGCTGCGGCAGGAGTGGGAACGGGCTTTACCTCTCCGGTCTTGAGATCCACGAGAACGCAGCCGGTGTCCAGACCCGTGGAGCTCAGCACTTGTTCGATCAGCACGCGGGCGCCCTGTTCCGCGATCGTGCACTCGTCGTCGGTGTAGCGGACTTCGATCGGGAAAGGCGACCAGCCGGAAGAATCCGAAACCTCGCCCAGAAGCAGATGCTGCCAGGCGAGCTGCAGGATTTTCTCGACGAACGCCCTCGTTCCTTCCAGGCGATCGATCACTTTCTTGACCAGAGTTTCGGCGGTCAGAACCCAGTTCCGCGCCTGGAAATTCCGAGCGCGCGTGGGGCCGTCTGTTTCAGCGCCGCCGCCCTGTTTGCCGAGCCAGTTGTACGGGCCGCCAGCCGACATGTTCCAGGTACCTTCCGGCAGGTAGGGCATGGTGGGGATCTTGTAGCCACGCTCCTCGAGCAGTTTCACGAACTCGCTCACCGTGACGAATTTGTACCCTTTGCGTTCGAGTTCCTTGAATTTGTCGACGTGTTGCTTTTCCCACTCGGGCACGCGGTAGAAATCGCTCAGGTAGTCGCGCGTGCTGAACACTTCGCCGTCGTCGAAAAACGCCCAGGCCCACTGGCAGCACTTGAGGTTCTTCTTGCCGCCGCCGAGGAGAACCAGCATTCGCTTGCCCGCATACTCGAACCACTCCAGTGGCATGGCGTTGGAACGGTAGTAGCCGTACGGATCACCGCTGGTGACGACCACGTCGTACTTCCCGTGCAGAGCTGAAGCCAGGGCCGGGCTCCACTGGAGTTCCTGCGCGAAAAACACCCGCGAACGCTTGAGATTGAGCTTCTTGAGAACCTGGTCGGACAGCTCCACGGAACGCTGCAGATCGAGAGCGGGGTAACCGATGAAGAGCTGATCGGAGTAGTGGGCGACCACCAGTTCCAGTTGGCCGTTGTCGATCAGCGCCCGCAGTCGTTCGATGACTTCGGGGAATTCCTCCTGGATGACCTCCAGTGCCCACGCCTGGATTTCGAAGTCGCCTTTGTAGTTGGGGTGAGCCTCGTAGAAATCGAGCAGGGGAATGATGGACTCGCGGACGATTCGCCGCTCGATGCGCTGGTCGCCAGCCACGTACTGCAGGTTGAAATGGTAGACAGCCATGGCCACCTTGGGCTTGGCGTGCAACGAGGTCGTGAGAACGAGAATTGCGCCCAGGGTTGCCAGCCATCCCTTCAGTTTCATCGGTGTTTCCTCCGGTTTGGGGATTGGATCTGTCTGGGAAAGGACTTGTTTTCCGAAGAAAGATAGCCTTTGCAAGGGTTTGAGGCAACCGATTTTCGGACGTCGGGGACGCCAGGCGCGCAATTTGGGCACATGCTCTGTGTTAGACATCCAGGCGGACGACAGGAGTACCGGGCAGGCTGCCAGGGATTCTCAGGGAGGCACAGCCCACGACGGACCGGTGCTTCACGTGTAGTGAGACTTCTTCAGCAACACGCGAAATTGCTTGCGAACATTCGCAAGCCCCACGGCGCAACCGCGTGTCCCCTGAGGCGGCCAACTCTTGACTTTCCCGTAAAAACTTCGTAGACTGAGGGCGAATCCGATGACCTGACCACGAGCGGAGGGAGGAAAAATGCCGCGTAGAGCTTGGATGATCGCTGTTGTGTTGGGAACGCTGGTGCTCGCCGGTGGGGCAGCGCTACACGCGCAAACCGCGCAGGACTGGATCGCAAAGGGCGACAGCCTGTACGCGAAATTCGACAATGAAGGGGCGCTGCAGGCCTACGCGAAGGCGGTCCAGCTCGATTCCACCAATTGTGAGGCGCTGTGGAAACTGGCGCGCGCTTACGTTGACGTTGGTGAGACCAAAAAGAGCAAGAAGGAACGCAAACGGGATTACTTGACGGCCGAGCAGTTGGCCAGAAAGGCTGTTAGCCTGTGTCCCGACAGCGCCAACACGCATTTCATTCTGGCGGTGGCTGTGGGCCGCGTGGCCCTGCTCACCGGCGGGAAGAAGAAGGTGGAGCTGTCGCGCGAGGTGAAAGAAGAGGCCGAGAAGGCGATTGCGCTCGACCCGAATCACGATGGCGCTCTGCACGTTCTGGCACGCTGGCACCGCGAGGTGGCAAATCTCAGTGGGTTTCTGAAAATGGCCGCCAAGGTGATTTACGGTGGTTTGCCGCCGGCCAGCAACGAGAAGGCGGTGGAGTACTTCAAGCGGGCCATCGCGGTGAATCCGGACCACATCAACCACCACCTGGAGCTGGGACGAACCTACCAGATGATGAAGAAGTACGACCTGGCGCGCCAGGAGTACGAGAAGGTGCTGCAACTGCCAGTGAAGGACGCGGACGACCCCGAACACAAGGAGGAAGCGAAGAAGCTGCTGGAGAAGATCAAGAACAAGCACTGAGGCGACCCCCGCGATCGCGCGTCGCTGAGGAACCACGCTCTGCGGCAGGGCGACCCCCAATTTGCCCCGAGCGCGTTTGCCGTTCAGCCTGAGGGTAAGAGGTCTGACCACGGGGTCGGCGTTTGCTCTCGTCGGCAAAGGTTGAGAAACCTGCGGCCACGCGCAACGGCCCCGAAATCCAGGACTTGCTGACGGCAGCGTTCCGCCGGGCAAGCGCAGAGATGGGGCGTGTGTGAGCTGTGGCGACCACGCGACGCGCGAAAACGCACAGGCACACGAACGCAAGCGAAGGGACAAACCGTGAAACGCAGCACGGCTCTGTTGCTGGTTTCTGTGTTGTTTCTCGCGGGGGTTCTGGCATGTGGCGACACGGGGGCGTCGTTGCCGTGGTCGGGCTGTGGCAACGGAGAAGCCGTGTTTCCGATTGTGGCCTGGAACGGTCCGCCGCCCGACCATTTTTCGGATGCCGCATTCCGCACCCTGGCGGAGGCGGGTTTCAACACCGTTCTTTCCTTCGTGCAACACGACAGTCAGAATGCAGCCTTGCTCCGACTGGCCCAGCGCCACCGGATTTGTGCGCTGGTCTGGTCGCCTGCTTTGCAAAAAGCACTCAAGGCTGGTGGGGCGGACCCGGATTCGGTCGTCCTCGACGTTCTGCACAGCTACCGCGATCGGCCCGGGGTGCTCGGCTTCTGCTTGCGGGACGAACCGAACGCGCGAGAGTTCCGCGCTCTCGGACAGCTGGTGGCAACCATCAAGCAGGTGCTGCCCGGCACGGTGCCGTACATCAACCTGTTCCCCACTTACGCAAGCTCCCGTCAACTCGGCCTGCCGACTTACGAAGCCTACCTGGACAGTTTCGTCAGCACCGTCCGTCCTCCGGTGTTGAGTTTCGACCACTACCCGATCACGACCGACGGGCTGCGCCCGGATTTCTACTACAACCTGGAGCTTGTGCGTCAGCGAAGCCTGGAATCTGGCGTGCCGTTCTGGGCCTTTGTGTTGTCCACGCAGCACGCAAGCTACCCGCGGCCGAAGGAACCCTACCTGAGGTTTGCTCTGTACTCGGCCCTGGCGTACGGTGCAAAGGGCATCCAGTACTTCACGTACTGGCCGCCCCGAGGGAGCGGCTGGCAATTTGCAACGGCAGTGGTCGACGCCGGTGGACGTCCCACCTGGCTGTACTCCACGGTTTCCCGAATCAACGCCGAGCTGGCGCGACTCGGCCCCGTGCTTCTGTCGCTGCAGAGTCTTGAGGTCTACCACAGCGACCCCGTGCCAAAGGGCTGCCGCAAATTGCCTGAAAACTGGCTTGTGGATCCAGGCGCGCAGACGCACCTGCTTTTCGGCTATTTTCGCACTTCAGAAGACCGCCGGTACTTGCTGGTCGTGAATCGCAACTACACTTCGGGCCGCATCGTGACGCTGCGTTTCACCCAGCCGGTGACGGAGGTTCGCGAAGTGACGCGGTCGAAGCTTCCGGGAGAGACCTGGGATTTCCGGAAAAATCAAGACCGTACAGTGCAGGTGCTGATGGCAGCTGGCGACGGCATGCTGTTTGCGTTGTCACTTTCTGAGGAGTAACTGCAACTAAGGATTTGGTGGCGCTGCTGATTTCGGCGAATCCAGTGGGTTCAGCTCGTAAAATGTGCGAAAAAAATCTTGCGAAACCCATTGGTTTTGCTTAAATTTGCGGCTGCTGAAAATGGGCAAGTTGGACTAATCAGAGGGCATGGTTTTGGAGGATGGCAGTTGCACATTCTTGAAACGATTTCGGAGAACACCGGGTTACCGGTTACCGACCATGCCTTCGACCGCATCCTTACCGCCTTAGCGGCCACGACCGACCCGTGGAAGGTGGTTGATCTGGCAGATCAGCCCTTCAATCTCACGGTCGAGGCCGTCAAGGTGATGGCGGACGAAGGCTTGCTGAGATTCGAGGGCGGCCAGGTACACCTCACGGAGTCGGGTGCGGAGCTGTTGCAGAGCCGGGGGATCGTTCCTCCCAGATCATTCCGCTGCCCGACGTGTGCGGGTACGGGACTTTCTTTAGCCGACCTCGAAGAAGCGTTTACCACATTCCGAGACATTGCCGCAGGACGTCCCGAGCCGACGGACGACTTTGACCAGGGCGTGTTGACGCCGGAGTCGGCCATGCGGCGCGCGGCGCTCATGCTGCAAAACGGCGACGTGACCGGCAAACGCGTGGCCATTCTTGGCGACGACGACCTGATGACCCTGGCCATCGGGCTGGCCGGAAAGCCGAAAGAGATCGTCACGTTCGAGATCGACGAGCGCTACGTGCGCTACATCCGCGAACACGCGGAGAGGCTGAACATTCCCGCGCGCGTGCTCACGTTCGATCTTCGCAAAAAGTTGCCCGACGATCTTTTCGCGCAATTCGACACGTTCCTGACCGACCCGCCCGAGAACTACGCGGGTCTCTTCCTCTTTCTCGAGCGCGGCTTTGGGCTGCTCAAGCCCGGCGACGGTCACGCTGGCTACTTCGGCATGACGCTCACGGAGTCGTCTCTGCGCAAGTGGAAGAACCTCCAGAAGTGGCTTGTGAACGAGCACGACGTCGTGCTGACGCACCTCATCTACGAACACAGCGAGTACGAAAACTGGGGCTTTCTCCTGGAAAGCATCCGGAACGACGTGGAGCCGTACACGCATTTCCCGAAGATCAACTGGTACCGGAGCTCCTTGTACCGGGTGGAAACCCTGGCGGACTTCGAACCTCAGAACATTTCGTTCGAGGGCGAAGACATCTACAGCGACGAGGAGCGACTGATCTACTCGAAAATGGCTGCGCACCGCAAAGAAACTGGTGAAAGGAGGTGAGCCATGGAACATCTTGGCCGGCACCTGATTCTGGAGTACTGGGAAGCAACGAACCTGAACAGCCCTGAACTGACGGAACGTGCCCTGACCGAAGCAGCGCTGGCAGGTGGAGCGACTTTGCTGAGTGTTCGGACGCACCAGTTTGCGCCGCAGGGAGTCTCAGGCGTGGCAATCATTGCCGAATCGCACCTTTCGATTCACACCTGGCCGGAGTACAACTACGCGGCTGTCGATATTTTTACGTGTGGGGACCGGGTTGACCCCCACAAAATGGATGAGGTGCTTTCGAAGTATTTTCGCCCGAAGCGGAAAAACATCACCGAAATGCTCCGTGGCCTCCGAATGGAGGAAGATGACGAACAAAAGCAGAAGGAAACGGCTGAGTTCGAAGTCGGTCAGCTCTGACTACAATTCGACAGCGGAGATCCTCGCGCGGGGCTGCAGGTTGCAGCCCCGTTCGCTTTCTGGGGGCGAAATGCCGCAAATCAGTCCTGCAAACCGTTTCACACCCCGGACTTCTTCCGTTTCTCATTTCCTGCTCATTTCCAACATTTCTTTCGTCCAGTTTTCATGAGAACTCTCACAAACCGCAGAACCGCGGGGGCGCAGAGAACGCAGGGAATTTCACGGGAACACCAACCACTGACTTGTTGGCTGGGCCTG
>JAADFT010000031.1 GCA_013152765.1 Calditrichota bacterium
AACACCGATGGCTCGGATTTTTCCCTCACGCTGCAAATCCAGGAGCGCCCGGAACGTCTCTTCGAAAGGCACCGCGTGATTAGGCCAGTGCACCTGGTACAGATCGATCCACTCGGTGTTGAGCCGCTGCAGGCTCGCCTCGCACGCCTTTTTCACGTCGTCGTAGTGCAGGTGGTCCGGCGACACCTTGCTGGCGATCACGGCTTCGCTGCGCCTCTCGCCGAGGGCCTTGCCCAGGAGCGTTTCCGCGTAACCGTTCCCGTAAGCCTCCGCCGTGTCGAAAAAGTTGATCCCCAGGTCGAGCGCTTCGCGAATTGTCGCGATCGATTGCCTTTCGTCCTGTGGACCCCAGTTCGCGTCGCCCACCATCGGCCAGGTGCCAAGCGCAATCACGGAAACGTGGATTCCCGACGTACCCAGTTCAGTCGTCCGCACCGTTACCTCCAGGCTCTTCGGTCAGGAGCTTGACGATCGTCGACGTGTCCGTCAGATCTGGTTTTGTGCTGGTCGCGCCCGCACGGAGCAGATCGTCCTCGGTGTACTCGCCCGTTGCCACTCCCAGGACGCGTGCTCCGTGCACGATTCCACAGGCCACATCCCTCGGTGTGTCGCCCACAAGCCACACGTCGCGCGCAGGAAGCTCGAGTCCCCTCTGGTCCCGAAGTCGCTGCAGCGCAAACGGAAGCAGTTCCTCGCGATTCTCCGAGTCGTCCGAAAACGCACCGATCTCGAAGTAGTGGTCAATGCCAAAGTGCGCCAGCTTGGCGAAACCACTCTCCCGCCAGTTCCCGGTCAGCAGGCCGAGCACAACGTCGCCGTGTGCGCGCAGTGCCTCCAGTAATTCTTTGACGCCCGGCATCAACCGCTGCGCCGGACGAGGTTTGCGAAGTTCCTCGCCGATCAGCTCGAAGTACCGTCTCTTGAAACGTTCGACAGCCTCGTCGTCCCAGGAAAGACCAGCCCGTTGCAGCGCTTCGCGCAAAATGCCCGGGTCGGTCTTCCCCGACATGCGGATGCCCGCAAAGCCGTCGCGCACGCCAAAAACCTCTTCGAAGGCGCGAATCATGGCGTCTTTGCCAGCGCCTCCAGAATGGAGCAAAGTTCCGTCGATGTCGAAAAGAATCAGCTTCAACGTCTCTCCCTGTCAGTGTGGAACGATCCAGCCAGCGCAAAACCGGCCCGCTTCCTGAGCACCTCCCCGGCGCTCAAATTTCCGAGATCCTCGCTGCAACACCTCTCGAGTTTCCCGCCATGTTCGGACCGGTGGACCCAGCCGCGCCCTCCCCTTTCGTGCTCCCTTCGCCACCTGGCTTTCACAAGTGTCCAGGCTGCCACGCCCGGGAAGTGTTACAACAGCACCGCTCCGAGCAGCGCCACCGTTCCGGCCCCGACGAGCCCCTGCACCAGAGTCGCGAGTGTGTGCGCCCGAAGCGCCGTGGCCGTGTCCATGTCCGAAAACTGGGCCACAACCCAGAAGTAGCTGTCGTTCAGATGCGACACAGTCATCGAGCCCGCTCCGATGGCAAGCACAACCAGCGCCTTGGCAACCTCCGAGTTCAGACCGAGGGACGGTAGCAACGGCACCATCAGGGCCGACGTGGTGATGATGGCTACCGTGGACGAACCCTGCGCCGTCTTGAGCAGCGCCGCAATTGCAAACGGAAGGAGAAGGCCCAGATGCCAGTGCGCTGCCGCCTGCCCGATCGTCTGGCCTACGCCAGTCGCACGCAGCACGTTCCCAAAGGCACCGCCAGCTCCCGTGATCAGGATGATCACACCGGCGTCTCGCAGGCCGTCCGTCACCCAGCTCAGTTGCTGACCACCGCCTGACCTGCGCGCGAGAGCAAAGCCCAACCCCACACCGACGAGCAGGGCAATCACCGGATGCCCAACGAAGTCCAGGGCCGCTTTGGCGAAACCCGTGCCAAACGGGTGCGCGGGGTAGTCCGCCACCGAGCGCAGGGCAATCAGGACGATCGGCACTACAATGGGCGCAAAGGCAAAAGCCGCGTTAGGCCGTGCCGCGGGCGCGCTACCCTCCGCAGGCGCACCGGGCTCGATTCGAAAACGCTTCGCGTAGAAAATCGCCCAGGCAAGACCAGCGGCCGCGGTCGGCACCGAGACCAGAAGCCCGAGCAAAAGCACAAGTCCAACGTCCGCACCCAACGTTGCGGCAGCCGCCAGCGGACCAGGCGTAGGCGGCACAAAGACATGCGTCGTGTAGAGTCCTGTACCTAAGGCCACGGCGAGCACGGCCAGAGAAATGCCCGTACGGCGACTCAAAGCCCGGTTCAACGCGGACAGGATGACGAATCCTGAGTCGCAAAAAACCGGGATGGAGACGATGAAACCCGTGATCGACATGGCCAAAGGCGCCCGTTTTTCGCCCACTAAACGGAGCACGCTCTCGGCCATCGTCGCAGCGCCGCCGCTCCTTTCCAGAAAAGTGCCAATGATCGTGCCGAAAGCGATCACGATGCCAATGGCCCGGAGGGTATTTCCAAATCCCTCCGTGAGTTTGGCCAGAGTCGCGGAGGCGTCCAGGCCTCCGAGGAACCCCATCACCACACCAGCGATCAGCAGCGAAAGAAAAGGGTGAACGTTCCACTTCGTGGCGGCAAGGATGATGAGCGCCACAACCACGATCAGGCCAGCAACTGTGAGCATCTTACGCCTCCCTAATCCCGGTACCCGCGGTTTTGGTTTGGAAGATACGGAATGTTCGGCCATTTGTCAAAGGACTTGCGAGGCGGGAAACGAACAACGCGGGGCCCCCGGGAACGCGGACTTGTGTCTGGACCTGCTACGTCATTTTTGCCTGCTGCTTTCCGCCCGGGGATCAAATCCCGGGCCACTTTGACGAGCCGCTCGCTGAAGCGGGCTCAACCCACGAAAAGACTACCAGCACTTTGGCGTAGCAGAATTAACCGTTTTCCTTGCAAAGGCGCGCAATCTGAAGCACGTAGAACCGAACCCTTGCCAGTTGCTCCTCGGTCAGCGCCTGCCCTTCGATCTTGACAATCCGCTCCACGTCGCGCAACGCGCGGATCACATCCAGCGGCACCTCGGTAGCGGTTTTCGGCAGATGCGTCAGGTACTGCACGGCGGCAATCAGGAACTGCCGCATGGCGTCGTCCGTTGTGCGGCGCAGGAGTCCCGCGATTTGCGAGCCAAGTCTGTACACGTCGGCCGGAGCAGCCACAAGCGGCACGTCTGCAGCAGATTTCCCTTCCGAAAGTTTGCTGATGGCAAGGGCAAGACCAACAAAACTCTCCACCTGCCCGCGAATGGGCTCCTCGATGATCTTCCAGATCTCAGCGCGCCAGGCAAACACACGCTGACGCATTTTGAGCATCTCGTCCACCTTCCGGCGCCACGTCTCGTCGACCGGACCCTGAACTTCCCCGAGAAGCCCGGCCAGGTCCGTGTTGAACAGGTCGCGCTGGAGCAACACAGCCAGGTCGGGTCGCAACGCCGGGAGCACAGCCTGCTTCACCCGTCCGTTCTCCAGAAATCCTTCGAGCAGAAGGCCGTTCTGTCGAAGCAACTCGCGCTGCAAAGCCGGAATGAAGGTCTCGAGCGCGTCGTTGTCCTCGCGCAGGGCCACAAAAGCGGAGTTTCCAGCCGGGAATGCGGCCTCCAGCCTCCGGACCCAGGTGAGGCGAGGGTCGTGGTAAAGGCGCAGGGTGTTCAGGATGTCTTTCACCGGCAGGTTCGGGAAGACCCGTTCTTCCAGAACCTGTGTCGCTTCGGCCGCGCTGGATGCGGACTCGACAAACTGCTGCAGCGCTCGAAACAGGCCCGTGGTGAGCTGGTTCACCCCGAGGATCACCGTCTGCGCACGATTGTGGCCGATGGCCCGAAGAAGACTACCGTGCTTGGCCAGCGGGAGCGTCTGAGCCAGTCGCCCCACGATTTCTCGCTCTCGCCCCTGCCCCACCTCGCGGCTTGGCCGCACCACCGGACGGTCGCGAAGCGCCGGGATTGCCCTGGACACGAAGTACGAGATGACGTGCAGCCCGACCACGTCTTCCGGGCGCCCGTAGAGAATCTGGCGAAAGTGCTCGCGCACCGACTCGAGAAAGCGGTCGTACACTTCGTCCTTGCGGCCGAGCGTGAGAAGTTCCAGCTCTTGTAAGCCGCGCTCCAGAAAACGCAGACGCGTCTTCTGCAGAGCCGCTGCAGCGCGCCGAAGTTCCGCCTCGTGGAAACGCTGGCTTTCGCGAACGTGAAACAGGATTCGCGCGCGCTCGTCGACCGGAAGATGCCGCAAACGTTCCGCCAGGTTGCTCTGAAAGGTGCGAAACTCTCCCCCAGCCAGAATGCCGCGGAGGGGACTGCGAGCCCGCTCGGCAGCCTTCTGTTCCGCGTCGTTGAGATGTTCAGCCAGACGCTTCTTGGCCGTCCGGGTGTTCAGCACAGCCGGAAGGCCGGACTCGCGGTCGTAGTAGCCGCCTTGCCGCTGGGCTGGCTCCCCACTACCCAGCTTGATTCGCACCCTGTCGGAGAGTCCGTGCTCCGAGAGCCAGCGCACAGCCCGGTACTTCGCTTCGCGGTACAGGGCAGCACCGGCCGGTTGGCTCACCTGCTGACTCAGGTCCGAACCGGCCACAAACACCTCGCAAATGATCTCCGAGAACCGTTCGGCCGCAGGTTGCCCCGCTCGACGGCTTTGCACCGCGTAGTCCCAAACCCGGCCCAGGTACTTGTCCAGGTTGTGAACGGAGTCCAGGTCCTCGAACAGAGGGATCACCCACACGGCCGGGGCCTGTGGGCCACCGTGTCTCCGCTGGGCCGCCAGGCGCTCCGAGCGAATCTTGCGGTCCAGGGCAATCAGGGCCTCGGGATCTGTCGACATGCTGATCTGGATTCCGAAAATGAGCCCCGGCACGCCGTAGCGCACCGCCAGGCGGTTAATCTCTACCAGGTTGTGCACCGTGGTGTCGATGGCGAACTGGTCGTGCGCCAGAATGATCCGCTGGTGGATGCGCGGCGTCAGCGCGAAACGGCGCAGTACATCCCGGTAGCGAGCCAGGACACGCACCCCCGCCGGGTGTTTCAGCAAAGGCTCCAGGCGGTCGAGATTGCGGTACAGCACCTCGCGCAGGGACTGGTCGAGCTTCAGGTAAAACTCCAGGCTGGCGCGACGATCGCGGCGGAGTTTGAGCATGCGGCGCTCGAGCCGGTCGTTGTGTTGCCACAAAGCGGCCAGCGGATCCCGGGCGAGCCGAAGCTTCATCCCCAAACGTCGGAAAGCGCTCGTGCGGACGTCGAAAGGCAGAACCCGAAGGTAGCGCTGTTCCAGCTGACTGGTGAGGTCGGTGATGTCGTCCAGCAGCCGCCAGAAAGCGCGGTTGTGCTCTTCCAGCCGCTGAACCGCCTCGGCCACCTCGGCAGGAACGGACAAATCCGCACCGAGGGCGGTCGCGGTTCTCAGCAACGCCGCGAGTTGCTGCACGTCTTCGAGCAGCGCCGCAGCCGAAAGACGGTGTCCCTGCCCCGAGGGTCTCGTGCTGCCGTCCCAGTCGCCCCAGAACGAGAGCAACAGCGGTTCCTCCTCGCCGTAGCGAAACCGCAGGTAGTCCTCCGTCTGCACCAAAGTTCGGAGGTCACACACGAGCTCACGTGCCTCGGCTTTGGAGGTCACCGGCACATTCTCGCCCAGGAACTCGCGCACCATTTCCCGGGCCAGGGTGTCCAGATGCCGGTCGTCGAGGTCTCGACCTTCTGCGACGCGACGAACGAGTCGACGCGCCTGCACGTCCACCTGCACGGAGTAGGCCTGAGTCGGGTGAACCGTCCGATCGAAGAGACGCTTCCGAAAAGCCTGCCGACGCTCATCGAGGCTTTGAGGCTCCAGTTCCGTCTCCAGAAGGCTCAGGACCGTACCTGGCCGAGCCTCTGACGCTCCGCGAAGCAGCTCGTCCACCCGCACCTCAGCGTCCAGCATCCGCCGGAAGTGCCCGAGGCGCTTGGGCAGAAACGAATCGAGAAGCTCAGCCTGCTGTCGCTGCCCAAAATCTTTGCCGAACCGCCGGCGCAGGTCCCGGAAGTGCACTGCGGCCAGGTCTGTAAGCCTGCGCTCGACTGCAACCCAGCGCTGCTTCACTTCGGTCGAGCGCGCCCCTGCCGTTGGTACAGGCTGCGGCCTCGGACGCCGCAAATTGTAGCGGCTTTCCTCGTCCCCGAGCACCCGGTTGAGGTCGATCAGGGTGCGCCGCATCTTGCGCTGCAGGCTGGTCGTGGGGTCTCCTCCGCCAAGTGTGAGGCGGAACGAACGGTGGGCCAGGTCGAAACCCTGGGCCGTACGTGCGAAAGTGGAAAACGGGATCAAACCGATCCCACGGTTGGCCAGGCTCGTGGCAATCCAGTCCAGCGACACACCGCTTGGCAGCCGTTGCACTTCCAGACGAGGGTACATGCTGGCTTTCGGCCGCACCACGTGTAGTCCGTACGGGTTGCGTTCTGCTGGCAGTTCCCGTACGGCCTCTTCGAGCGCCGTCATCCTCTCGGCGAGCACGCGGTTGCGAAGCAGCCAGTAACTCCGCACCTGCTCCGGTGGGTTTCGGTAAAACAGGTAGGCCAGCAAAATGGCCAGGTGGTTCGGTCGGATCGTCCTCGCCACAGCTGCGAACCTGCGGCGCAGCGGCTCATCGAGAATCTCGACGACGGCGAGACGCGCCCCTGCGAAGCAGTCCGTCTTGGACAAAGAGTGCACCGTGACCAGGTTCTTAAGAGCCTCGCGCGGCAGCCGACCGCTTCGCACCAGGTACGAGGCGATCTGGCGCGCAGTGCGCGGTCCGGAAAGGTGGTCCCACGGCCCCACATTCTCGTACGACAGGTCGTCGACCACCCGGACTCCGTTTTCCAGCGCCCAGAGCAGGAGCTCCTCCACTGCGGTTTCTTCGAACGCCTGCCCCGTGGCGTTGTGGGGGTTGTTCAGAACGATCGCCCCGCGTTGCTTCCAGCCAGGGTCCGCCTGAAGCTTTGCTCGAACGGCGCGCTGGATTTCTGCAACGTCCAGTTCCAGCTCAGCCGAGAGCGGAACGGCTGTCACACTCGGGAAGCAGTTTTCGTAGGTCCAGCTCAGGTCCGGCACCACTACGTCGGAGATCCCGGCGTGGAAACCAAGCAAACTCAGGGCCGTACGCGCTGAGCCGCTGAGCGCGAAGCAGGCGTCGTGCTCGTACTCCGGGTGTTGCGCAACAAAAGCCGAGAGAAAAGCCGCCTCCAGGTCCCGCTCCCACTCGGGATCTGAAATCCGCTCCGAAAGCTGCTCCAGCAGTTCCCCGAGAGTGTAGTGCCCAAGGGGATCGAACTGACCGCGCCCGGCCAGGAACGGTCGCGACGCCAGCCGGAAGACCTCCTGCGTACGGCGGGCAACCGTCTCGGTTCTTTCCTCCACGCGTTCGGAGAACCTCTCCAGAAACGAAGAAGTGCGCCCCGCGAAGGCCTCGATCTGGGAAAGGTAACCGGTGAGCGCTGCGCTCAGCCGCTGGACAGCTGACGCCGCAGAATCGGCGGTGGAAACCACAGAGGTTTCGGCCACGGGTGCCCCTGCTGGCCGGTGCGCGGAAGGGGCAAACAGATCTGGATGCTGCAGCGCGAAGGCAAGAAGCTCGATTTCCGGACCGGACGGCGTGCCCTTGAGCTGGAAGTGCATTTTTTCAAACGCCGTCAGCAGTTCGCTGTTGCCCAGAACCACCGTCAGGGAAAGGGCGCGAAGCTGCGGCAGGAAGAAGTCCGGCGTGAGAATTCGCAACACCAGTTCGGCCAGACCCGCCTCGCGCGCTAAAGAGAGGTGGTTTGGCGCGTTGCTCGCCTCGAGGATTCTGAGGGGTCGCTCCAGGGCCAGAAAACGCAGACGCCTGCGCTCCCGCTCCGGTGGCACAGCTCCAAGCAACACGAAGTGAGGCAAATTCGGGGTGGCCTCAAGGCTTTCGCGCACGGCCTCTGCCACGGAAGCTGAGGCGTCCACCTGGCGCACCCGCAGATTTTCGAAGGCCAGCAGGTGCCCGGGCAACTTAATTCCCCACAGGAACAGTACAGCGGGCTGGTGAACCAGGTGCTCGTTCAGGGTCGCGAAAAGGACACGAAGGGCTTCCCAGCGACCGCCGCTCGCGAAAGTCAGCTCCCGGCGTCCACTTTCGACGCCAAGGTCGTAGGACAGCGGCTCTTCCTGCTTCTCCAGGAGCCACTCGCGCACCAGCGGTGCGAGCGGGCCAGGGTCCCCTCGTGAGAAACCGCCCCGCGGCAGGTAAGTAATGCTCCGATCGACGGAGCGAAGCAGAAGCTCCAGCAGCGGAACCAGCGCAGGTTCGAGGTCCAGTTCTCTCGCAACCTCCTGGATGTCCTCCAGACTCAGCGGGTCGCCGTTCAACCGCCCAAGCAGCAACCGTTTGTAGGCCTGCGCCAGACGCTCGTCCTGGACCGGGTTCCCGATGTGGAAATTCACGCGCTCCTGCGGCGGCACGCGCGACAGAGCCGTAGCCTCGCTGATTTCGGAGACCTTGGCCGCCGCGAAAGGTCGCAACGCAAACAGGTCCACGTCGCGGGAGGAACTTGTCAGGATTTGCGGGGTCACCGGAGACTACGCGCCTTCTTTCTTTTCACCACTGTCGGGTGTCGAATCGCCGCTCTTTCTGGCCCCGAGGAAGCCAAGTAAACGTTCCACGAGCGGTGCGGCCTCCGCGACGTCGGAACCGAGCGAAACCACCGTCCGGGCGTTCCGCAGCGCCTGGCTTGCCTCAGCAAGGCGAACCACCTGGGGAGTGAGAATCAGCAGCTCAGGATGCCCTGCAAGGAGCTCAACTTCTTCACGGTCCACCTGCAACTGAAGTCGACGCCGTTCCGCCTCCTCTTCCACGCGAATCCGCGCCAGCTCCGCTTCGCGTCTTTCCTGCTCCGAGCGCATCTTCAGCCGTTTTAAGGCCAGCCGGTGTTCCGTCTCGGCAATCGCTTCTTCCGCCGCAAATCGCGCTTTGGCCTCTGCTACGCGCGCTTCCTGAGTGGCTCGTTCGGTTTCCTCGCGGATTCTGGCAGCTTCGCGCCGGGCCATGGCCTCGGCGAGTTCGGAATCCTCGGGTTCTACCGCAACCACGTGGGCCGAGACAACCGTGAGCCCGTAGTCGGCAGCGGCTTTCTCGAGTTCGTTCCGGAAAGAGCGGTCCAGCTCGCCTGTGGACAGGGCGTCGATTTCGCGCTTCTCGACCAGGGCGCGCACCACCGCCTGAATGCTGTCCTGAAAGGCCGTGGCCGCCACCTCAGCGGCATTTCGTTGCCTACCTCCTACCCT
>JAADFT010000032.1 GCA_013152765.1 Calditrichota bacterium
CACGCGCGCTTCGTCCTCGGCCGAGACCTGCACCGGGGCGCCGTTCTGGAAGAACACCACACCGTCCAGGCGCACTACCAGGCGCTGCAAATCGACCCCGGCACCGCTGGCTCCCAGCGAGGCAACCACGCGGCCCCAGTTGGCGTCGCCACCTGCGATCGCGGTCTTCACAAGCAACGAGTTGGCAATTTCGCGGGCCGCTTTCCTGGCATCCTCGGTCGACGCCGCGCCTCGCACCTGCACAGTCACCCATTTGCTGGCGCCCTCGCCGTCGGCAGCAATTTGCCGCGCAAGGCTCACGCACACCGCTTTCAGGCCGGAGCGGAACCGGCTCCAGTCGTCAGCTTCGGCGGCAGCGTCTACTCCGCTGGCTGCGTTCGCAAACAGAAAAACCGTGTCGTTCGTGCTCATGTCCCCGTCGACCGTCAGGGCATTCAGCGACACGTCTACAGCTTCCACCAGGGCGTCGTGCAGCTCGCGAGCCGGAACCTGAGCGTCCGTCGTGAGGAAAGCAAGCATCGTGGCCATGTTGGGGTGAATCATGCCGGCCCCTTTGGCCACACCACCAATTCGCACCGTGCCGCCCGACAGGCGCACCTCGACGGCAGCCATCTTGGGCCGTGTGTCCGTCGTCATGACGGCGCGCGCGAACTCTTCGCCGCCATCAGGTGAAAGCTTTTCGACCAGCTCCGGGATTTTCTTCTCCATTTGCTCCACCGGCAACTGTTCGCCGATGACGCCCGTCGAAATGTCCAGCATCTGCTCTTCCGGCACGCCGAGGGCAGCAGCCCCTTCTGCCGCCAGACGTTTCGCAGCTTCGAGCCCGGCTTCTCCGGTGCAGGCGTTGGCAATTCCGCTGTTGGCAAGGAGCCCGCGTGCCACGCCGGAGCGAACTCTCTCCATGTTGAGCAGCACAGGCGCAGCTTTCACCCTGTTCTTCGTGAAAACCGCAGCTACGCTGGCAGGTACGTCCGAGAACAGCAAGGCGAAGTCGAGCCGCTTCTTCCCCCGAATCCCGGCTTCAACAGCCGAAGCGCGAAACCCGCGCGGTGTTGTCACGTGACCGTCCACCCAGGTGACGCCGTCCACAAGAAGGTCTTCTGAACGAATGAAAGCGAGAAGCTCGTCGGAAAGTCTCATCGTAGCATTCCACGTTTCGTGACGTTGTGAAATTGTACAGCGAAACGCCCTCGTTTGGAGAAAAACGAAAGCCGAAAGTTGTGAAAAATCAGGAAAAAAGCTTGTGCAGACGAAAAAACGGAAGGATCAGGCCCGGTGGGGCCTGGGAGGAAGAGGGGACAGGCGCGGGTTGAAAGCCAGGAAAGCGTGTTGGCAACAAGCAGCATGCATGTGGGTTACACCCGTGTCAGCAATCTGGTTTGCAAAACTTGTTCAAATGATTCTCCTGTCCCGTCGTACCTGACGGAACGCGCGGAATTTAGGCAAGGAGACTTAAATTTGCAAGAAAAAAGTCGCAATTGCTTGAGAAAGCTACGCTCGAACAAGCCCACCCGGTTAACAGAATGCCGGACCGCGGTCGCCGTACCCTGAGAAGGAGAGAGCGCCTTGTTCACGGCCACCAATCGCTGCCGGAGGCAATCGCCCGCATCCTCTTCAAACAAAAGCTCGCCAGCATCTCGTGGCCACCGTCGAAAATCGTCAACCGAACCGGACCAGCCGCACGAGTCACGTACACCAGTCGCCCCTGGATGCGCAACGAGTCCGGCCGCGGCGGCAGTCCACGTGTCAGCAACCCCACGATTTCGCTCTGGGTAATTTGTCGCTCCGGTTCGCGAAACTCCCTCGCCAACCGGTTGAAGAAAAGAATGGAGTGAGAAATCGGCACACTGCCGGTGTAGCCGTCCTGGATGCCCGCGTAAATCTCGAGACGTGCGCCTTTTCGACGCGGCACTGGCCAGTACAGCGGCGAACGCCTGCGTGCAGCTTCCACGTCCAGATGCCTGTCGCTTCCCGTGCAGCGCAGCACGTCCTGCGCGTAGCGCCTGCCACGCGCAACGCACTGGTAGTACCAGGCTTCCAGATCCGAGATCGACGCCCAAGCCAGGAACGCACGCACCCTGTGGCGCAAGGCCATGTAGGCGCCGAGCGTTGCGTAGCCACCTCCCGAAACGCCGGCGACGAAGATGTTGTCGGTGTCGACCCGGGCATGAGCCAGCGCGTAGCGGATGGCGTCGTCGATGTCCGAGAGGGCTTTGCGACTCAGACAGGCGTCCACCGTGCGGTTGGGCCCACGGAAATCCGGGTGAATCACGTTCCAGTCGAGCCGTCGGGCCAGTTCCGCCAGTGAGTCCGGCTGCTGCCAGTCGTAGGACCACGTGTGCAGGCTGACCAGCAGCGGTCTCGGCTGCGCCGAGCGGGTCGAGTAGAAATAAGCCTTCTGCACGGCGCTGTCCACACTGCTTGCGATTTCCACCGGGCGAAAATCCGGATGCCAGCCGAGCTTCTGGCCCTGGGCGGAACCGGCGACACTCGCCGCCAGCACCAGCCAGCCGACCAGGCAAACGCTTCTCCGCTGTCTTTTCCAGCCGTTCTCCATTTGCTCTCTTACCTCCGAGCGGGGGGCTTAACGCTGAACTTCACGTTCTGGAGCGGCCGACCCTGGCGGTCGGTGACGCGGAAGACGAAGCCCCAGTTGTGCACCCCGTTGCACACCTTGAGCAGAACTGGAGTGCTCCCTTTGGGCAACTCGACGTCCACGATGTCGCGGTCCAGGATGGCCGAGCCTTCCCGCGGGTACTCGTACACCAGCTTTCCGCCGAGCCACATCTTGCCGGCGTCGTTCGTACCTAAGCGAATCTGGGCTTTCTGTTTCACCGGCGAGGTGATCCAGCAGAGCGCGTACGCACAGACGTGTTCGGTTGGTTTGAGGTAGCGCGTCAGGTCCACCGAAGCATGACCGGGCGGCGCCTGAACTTCTACCCAGTGAACATCCTTCGAGCCCGGCTGGCCCGCTCCGGCCAGGATTTCTTTTTCAGGCGGGTAGGGGTTTTCCAGGCCTTGAAAATCCGTCTCGTTCGGGTACGGTCCTGCCACCAGCCAGTGGGTTACTGTCCCAAGCGCTTTCTGAGGATCCTCAACTCGACCGTGCAGGTAGTCGAGGGCGAACTGCCACATGGTCTGCAGGGTCGAACGATCGTAGTGTCCCACCTCGGCGAGCAGCAAGTGTGGTGCATCCTCCGGGCCACGCAAGACGGGCACAGGCAGCAGACCAAGCTCTCGCGAGTAGTCGCGTTTGCGCAGATCCCGGAGCTGTCTGGCAAGCTTCACCCACTTCGGGTCCGTCACCACCTCACGCCTTTGAATCACATCCAGGTAGGCGCGCAGGTCCGCCTTGCCCTTGTACGCGTCCAGGTGCCTGCCCAGCAGCTGCTCGCGGGAGTTGTGGCTGTAGATCCAGTTGTAGCGCCGCGCCGCCATCAGCGTAGCCGCGTAGCCCTGTCGAAAAGCCTCCAGCGACATGCCGGGCTCGTGCGTGGGCGAGTAGTCCTTTCCAAACGGCCAGATGCCAGGCGCAATCGAGCAACGTTCCTCCCAGTACTGCCGCGCTCGTTCGCTGAGCACGTGGTGAAAAAGTTCGTTGGCAGCCCACACGTGGCCAAAAACGTAGCGGATGTTGGGGCGACGGTAAGTGCTTTCCAGACAGTAGTGCACACCCCCGGGAGCATTTCTCCGGGCAGCTTCCTCAACCCAGGCGGCCTGAATCACCGTCCCCAACGAGAACCCCTCTTCCGGAAATGTCAGCAGCACCATGTTCGGGAACTCGTCGTAGAGAATCTGGATCACCCGGGTCATGCGCTGGCGGACCTTTTCCACCAGGTCCTCGCGGGTGTAGCCACGGTAGTCGTAGCCGTCCCAGGTGAAAGCGTACTGCTCGCCCACGTACTCAATGTCCAGCGCAATTCCGGTGCAACCCGTTTCCCGGGCAAAAATGGCGAACTGCCGGAAGTTGTTGTCGATCCGCTGCCAGGCGATGTCGTTGAACCACTCGAACGTGTGGTCAAAAGCGATCTTCAAAAACGTCTCGCAGCCAAGCTTGCGGCACTCCTCGTTTGCCCTCTTCGCTTTTTGAAACGTCTCGTCGCTCGGGCCGATGGTCCACGGTTTGCCGTCCCGAGCCCAGATGTCGCTCGACCACTCCCGGGCTACGAAATCCAGGAAAAACGCCTGCACGCCACGCTTCACCCAGGCCTCCGCATCCCGGGCCAGGTCTTCCGGTCCGATCGAGAACAGGATGGTTTTGGGAAGGGACAGGTCCGGCACAGAACCGTAGTGGACGCCCGGCTCCGGAACCTTCGCGGGGTCAGAAGACCACGACCGAACGGTCTGCGCGACAAGCCGGTGGTCGATCGCGACACAGAGGCCAACTGAAACGGTTAAGAGCAGAACCAAGGCAAGACGCTTCATGGCAGAGTCCTCCACGTCTGCGACAAACGGAAGGTCAGGCGCAAAGTTCTCCAGTTTGCGTAGTCTCTCGGAAGAAGAGCCCCCTGCACAGGACAAAAAGCCGGCGCGAACGAGGAAGTGCAGCCAAACGCCTTACAGTCAGAACTCCGGCCCCACCCGCCAGCTCAGTCGGATTTCACCAGCTCGTACAGGCCCGTTCCCGATTTGTCGACGAAAACAAACCGCCGGTGCAGGTGCGAGTAGTACCACGTCTCGTACGACGCCTCGTTCATTTCGGCTGGCTCGCGCTCGACGTGCGTAGGCGGGCCGTAGATGATGTAAATCCGCCCCCGGTCTGTTTCCCACCCTTCGATGTTCATTTCGGGCACTGAGAAGTAGCGGTTGGCAAAGTCCAGACGCCGGAAAAACTCCTGCCGCAGCTCATTCTCGGGTGTGCTGGGATCCGGGTCCCGCGCTTTCCACCAGTCCTCGTACAGTTGCCGGCGCATCGAGGGCGACGCCATTTCCATTCGCTCAATGTCCTGCTTGTTGGCGATGTAGCGCATGGCCTTGAGGATCAGGTCCAGGTCGGACGTGTCCACAAAAGCCTCGCCCCAGGCCACGCTGAAGCGCGCTTTCAGTTTGGCGCGCCCCTCTGCGCTTTTGGCTTCCACCTGCAGGGTGTAGCGCCCCGGTTTCCGGGCTCGCGAACCGAGATCCAGGCAAAAGTGCCTCAGGCCCCGACACGTTTCGCCTTCGGCCCAGATTTGCTCGCCCGAACCCGAGCGCACGGACCACTTCACGTGCACCGCGGTAGTCTCGGGAACACCAACCACCTGGAGCACAGCTCTGAAACCCTTGTCAGGATCCGTGTACCGCTTGGAGAGGATGGGGAAAGCGGTAGTGGGGTCTGCACAAAAGGTGCTGTCGCCAAACAGAACATCCGAAAGGTGAACACCGGGCTTGCCAAAATCGCGCACCAGCACCTTCTTTTCCCGCCTGAGAGACTTTTGCGACTCGCCGTCGGTGAGACGCAGCTCCAGTTTGTACTTCCCCGGCGCAGGCCAGAAGGAAAGCTTGCCCTGCACCCGCCGTACCCGCGAGTTCGTCTCCGGGTAGTCCGTCACCGTTACCGTTCCGGTTTCAGTTTTGAAGTCAGCGTACTGACGTCCTTTGGTCTTCAGAATGGCAGAAATCTCGTACCGCGCCCCGTAGTGGCCATTTTCTTTCTTGACGAACTGCAGAATGTCGTAGACGAAGGAGTAGTAGACATCCAGACGGCTTGCGGCACGGGTGGAGTCGTACACGTTGGCAACGCCGTACTCGAAAAGCGGTCCGCCGAAAAAGCCCTCCGCCACCTGATCCGCTTCCTGAGCCCCGGCGCCGGTGCTGAAGAGGACTGCCACCACAACTGCCGTCACGAATTTTCCTTTCATGCCGCGCTCCTGACAGAGAAATCGACTACCAGTCGGTGCCCAAGGAGAAGTAGTAGCGCGCGTCTTTCGAACGCACCAGATCCGTTGGCCAGGCCACGTCGAACATCAGCACGAAAAAGCCCATGTTGGCGCGCAGGCCGAAACCGTAACTCATGAACACGTCCTGAAGCTGCAGCCAGCCGCGCTCTGGCTTCTCGCGGAACACTTTGAAGCCCTCGTACTTGGACCAGGCGCCGCCGATGTCGGAAAACAGCACACCCCGGATGTTCTGGAAACCCATCGGTAGCGGCCAGCCAAAAACCAGGTAGCGGATGGCCGGAAAACGGAACTCCAGGTTTGCCAGGAAGAACCGCGTGCCCTCACGCTCGTAGTAGTAGCCGCCGCGCATCGGGGTGATGAACGAGGCGAAGTAGATGTCCTCGGGGTCGTCCACGCGCAAACCGCCCTTGAAATGCAGGTTGATCCAGTTGTCCATGCCGCCGAGGAAAAAGCGCTGCGGGTCGTCGCCAAAGCTAATCCCCGACGCCAGCCGGAAAGCGAACGTGTAGTCCTGGTGGATTCGGAAGTACTTCCGGTAGTCCTCCCGCAAAGTCAGGAAGCTGACGCCATTTTTGCCGAATCCCGGGCTCACGCTCACCCCGGCGTAAGCCCGCACGCCGGAAACCGGCCCCGTGAAGCCCCAGATGCTCGTGTCGCGGACCAGCGAGAGTTCGGCTGTGTAGGCCCGGCGCTTGATGGTGGGCAAGCTCGAGTACTCCAGCCACTCGCGGTCGATGGCCATGTAGCTGAGACCGAAATCCGCGCGCTCGTAGCGGTTGAAGGGGTAGCTGGTGTACAGGTTCGCGCCGTAGTTGCGGTCGCGGAGCAGCATGTTGTAGCGATTCAGGAAGAAAAGGGCGTAGTGGTAGGCGCCAACGCCGAGATCCAGCCGCCGCGGCAGGTAAAAGTACGTCACCTGGTAGTTGGAATTTCGGTAGTCGTAGAACAGATTCGTGTAAATGTTGATGCGGTGGTTGCCGAGCACATCCGACACGGCCAGGAGGCTCTGCCCCTGGACACCGAAAAACTGGCTGTAACTGGCCTCGCCGTACACAATGTCCGGAGAGAACGTCACTTTGTAGTTGTGAACCCGGTACTCTCCCGTGGGCAGCTTGAACTCGGTGGAATCCAGGAAAACCTCTTTCGTCGCCTCTTCGGGCTTGTGAACGATGCCGTTCCGGAAGTCCTGGTCGAACACGTAGTGGCGGTAGAGGTCAGCACGGCGTTTCCGAAGCAACCGCTCTTCCTCCTCGCGGCGTTTGCGTCGACGTGCCAGCTCCTCCTGGTACTCTTTCTCGCGCTGTTTGCGAAAAACCGTGGGCGGCACCGTTTTCGGCTTGATGTCGAGCGGGTTCTGAAGCATGTACAGGTCGTAGCCGCCGTTGTAAAAGCTGGTGAAGACCAGGCGGCTTCCGTCTCCGTTCCAGCTCGGCTGGAAGGCAGACGTCAGCATGTTCGTGATCGCCCACTCCTTGCCGCTTTCCAGGTCCTTGAGGTAGATGTTGCTGATGCCGCTCCGGTCGCTCGTGAAGGCCAGTTTCTTTCCGTCCGGCGAGAACTCGGGGGCTCGCTCAACGAACCGTCCCTCCACGATCCTGCGCATCGAGTCGCCGTTCGCGCGAATCAGGTAAATGTCGTAGTTCTTGGTGTCGTGCTTGGCAATGTCGAAGCCGCGTGGCAGCGGCACACCAGTGACGTAGCGGCCACGGTCGCTGGCGAAAGCAATCCACTGGCCGTCCGGACTCCAGGCCGGCTCGATGTCACTGAAAACGTCGTCCGTCAGCTTCGTGAGCTTTCTGGTTTGCAGGTCCAGCAGGTAGAGATCCGACTGCCCCTTCACCATTCCGGAAAACACCACCTTGTCGCCCTTCGGACTCCAGGTGGGGTTGTACACACCGTCCAGGTCGAACGTGTAGGAATTCACGATCTTCTTTTTCGCCACGTCCACCACGTGGAGTTCGTCGCGAGGACCGGCTTTGGCGGACAGGATCAGGAACTTGCCGTCCGGGCTCCAGCTCAGGTTTCGCCCCTTCAGCCAGTGTAGCTCTTCCAGACTACCGCTGCGCTGCCCGCTGATCACCTTGCCCAGCAGCTTGCCGTCGATCGTGCTCACCAGGTAGACATCGAAGTAGCCGCTCTTGTCCGACATGAACGCCACCTTGTCGCCCTTCGGGTTCATGACCGGACTCAGGTTCACAAAACTGCCGTCTTTCTTGTGGTTTGTCAGCCTCTTGGCGACGTCCTCGGGCTCGTCCCGTCCAGCGATGTCGGGCCAGTAACGCTTCTTCAGGTACTTGTGCCAGCGTTCGGAAAGTTCTTCCACACTCAGCCCGATGGCGCGGCGGAAACCGTTTTCCACGCTGCGGCTGATTTTCACCTTGCCCTGGATTTCGCCGATTTTCTCCTGGCCGTAGCGCTGGGCGATGTAGTACCACACGGACTGCCCGCCCTTGTAGGCCATGAAAGCCGAAAGGTACGGGATCGGCGGCACGTAGCCATTCAGGGTGGCGTCGCGCATGAACATGTCGCTGTCAGTGTCCCAGCCCAGACTCTCGTACTCGGCGATGCCCTCCACGAACCAGAGAGGCAACTGGAGGCGGGTCATCCCCATCACAATCGACATCACGCCGGTGCCGTACATCATCTGCATGTGTACGGCGTGGGTGAGCTCGTGCTGGATCACGTGGCGAAACTGCTCCCACTGGCCTTCGTACGGAATCACCACCCGATTTTTGAAGAATTCCGTGAAGCCTCCTACGCTCTCTTCCGGCGGCGAGAGGTCCACGTTGGTCTGCTCGAAGTCGTTGTGGCTGCGGTACACGATGATGGTGATCCGGTCCAGCAGCTCGTAGCGAAAGTCCTGGCTCAGCCGCTCGTAGCCCTCTTCGGCCTTCTGGGCCACGTACTCGGCCAGCTTCTTGCCGCCATCGGTGTAGTAGATGTCAAAGTGGCGCGTCTGGATGTACTGCCAGTGGAAGTACGTGTACTGGACCTTGTTCTTGCCAAAGTACTGGCCGAACGAGGTCGCAGCAACGCCGAGCACCAGCGCGACCGTAAGCAAGATCTGTCTGCGACGACCCATGCCAATTCTCCCAGTGAATGACCGTCGCCCCCTTCTTGCCTCCTCGGCGAGGCCAAACCGCCGTTCCGTGGTGTCAGTCCTACTGCCCTGCGAGCGTTCCCAACTCACGTGATTCCAAGGGCGCTTCCTCGCTGGAGCCGAAAAGTTCACCGCGCACGAAGCTGATGCCCAAAAGCAACTCCCGTCGAGGGGCAGGCCCGGACCTTCGAACGCCGCCTCAGCCGCCGGAGAGAATCTGAGTGCGCGGGCCCCACGGACCCGCGCAC
>JAADFT010000033.1:0-9937 GCA_013152765.1 Calditrichota bacterium
GTCTCTGCAATTCGTTCACTGAGTGTGTTCTCCATTTCGGCGATTTGCCCGGAGTTTTCGTCGAGTCGCGCACTGTTCTGCTCAATCCGCGAACTTAAACGCTCATCCAGTTGGTCAATTCGCGAACCCAGACGCTCGTCCAGTTGGTCAATCCGCGCGTTTAGGCTCTGCCCCAGCTCTTGAATCGCAGCCGCGTTTCGCTGGATTTGCGCAGTCAGACGCTCATCCAGCTGGTCGATCCGGGCGTTGAGCACATCGATCCGCGTGTCAAGCTTGTCTACCCGCTGGTCAAGCCGTTCCAGGATGACTTCGTGCCGGTCGAGACGCGTGGCCAGCCCGGAGAGTTCTGGCAAAAGGGCCTGCTTGACGGCTTCGGCAAAACGGTCTGTCAACCACATCTCTCCCCTCCTGAATCCTCGCTGCTCACCCCCACTTTTTCTTCTCCCCGCGCCTATTCTACCGCGATTTCAGCGAAAAGTCAAGTGTTTTCCGAAACTTCGGTGCAGTAGCCTGCGGAAGAAAAGAAAGAGGGACAGACACAGGGCCCGTCCCTCTTTGTTCAACCGCGCTTCGGTTTTGCCTACACCCAGCCCCGCAGCTTCATGGCCTCAGCCACACGCGCTACAGCTACCATGTAAGCCGCCAGGCGCATGTGCACGTTGTGCTTCTTGTGGGTCTCGTAGACGTCGTTGAACGCCTTCGTCATCTTCTGATCGAGGCGTTTGTGCACGTCTTCGAGAGGCCAGTAGTAGTTGTAGGCGTTCTGAACCTGCTCGAAGTAGGACACGGTCACGCCACCGGCATTCGCCAGAAAGTCCGGCAGCACGAACACACCGCGGTCATGCAGGATCTTGTCCGCCTCCGGAGTGGTCGGCCCGTTCGCCAGCTCGCACACGATTTTTGCCTGGATCTTGTCGGCATTCTGATCCGTGATTACGTTCTCCAGAGCAGCCGGAACCAGGAGATCCACTTTCAACTGCAGCAGGTCTTCGTTGCTGATCGGCTCCGTGCCCGGAAAGTCAACCACAGATCCGGTGCGCTGCTTGTGCTCTACCAGAGCATGTGGGTCGATGCCTTTCGGGTTGTAAACGCCGCCGCGCGAGTCCGAAGCAGCCACTACCTTCATGCCCAGCAGCTCCTTCGAAAGCGTCGCGGCAAACTGGCCGGCGTTCCCGAAGCCCTGAATGGCTACCGTAGCACCTTCCGTCTTCAGTCCCAGAACCTTTGCGGCTTCGCGTGTAACGTACATGCCTCCGCGTGCCGTCGCGTCCACTCTCCCCAGCGAACCACCGAGTGGCAACGGTTTACCTGTAATCACACCTGGTGCGTTGTAGCCGCGCAACGCGCTGAATTCGTCCATCATCCAGGCCATGATCTGCGGCGTGGTGTAGACGTCCGGCGCGGGAACGTCTTTTTCCGGACCAATGATGCGGCCAACCTGGCGAATGAAGGCACGGCTCAGCCGCTCCAGCTCGGACGGAGACATTTCCTTCGGGTTACAGGTCACACCGCCCTTACCTCCGCCAAGGGGCAGGTCCATGACTGCCGTCTTCCACGTCATCCACGCAGCAAGAGCGCGGACGGTGTCGAGCGTCTCCTGCGGGTGGAACCGAAGGCCACCCTTCGTCGGACCGCGAGCATCGTTGTACTGCACGCGGTACCCGCGGAAGACCTTCACCGAACCGTCGTCCATCCGGACGGTCAAAGTCACTGTCATCTCACGCATCGGCCACCGAAGCGCTTCGTGCGTGGCGTCGTCAAGACCCAGCGCCTGGGCGGCTTCGGCCAGCTGCTCCTGGGCGATCTTGAAGGGATTCAGCTCTGCCATGCCCGACTCCTTTTGTTGGTTCACCGAACTGTTCACAACCCCTGACGCCAAAACGGCGCCAACTGTACTTGCCTGCACTCTCTACCAAACAAAGACAGGAGAAACAACCCAACCCCCTAAAATACGAAAGTCGGGCTCGTTGCCCGACTTTCCTTTCCTTCTACGAGGTTGTCCGAATTCAGATCGAAACCGCTGCTACACTTGCCCGCTGGCCCGTTCGGTAGCCTCAGCCACCTCCGCGCAGGCAAGGCAGCCGCCCGTATGCCCACTTTGCTACTTCTCCAGATCAAAGTGCTGCCTCTCCCCAGAAACCGCAGTTCGACGCTCACACTCCGTCTACCCTGTCCGCCACTTTGGCCGACAGAAGCTCCTCAACTTTCCTCAGCAGCACGTCTCTTTTCAGCGGCTTTTCGAGAATGCTTGCCCCTCGGCGCCCAACCAGAAGGGCTTCCCACTCGTCGCGGTTCAGAGCCGACACAAGCAAAACCGTGCAAGCTGGGCATGAGTTCCGCATTCTTTGCAGGAATCGCACTCCTGCAGCCAGGTTCTCGGCAAGATCGACAACAAAGAGATCAAAAATCCGGCCCCGTTCCGGAAATCCAGTTGCTTCAAACTCGCTCAAGCGGCCCAACTGGACACGGTAGCCAACCCGTGCAAGGGTTTTCTTGAGGGACGTGGCAGAACCCAGATCGTCGCTCAGAACCAAAATGTGGGCTTGCTCGTGGCGCATCCCGTGATCTCCGCCGCTTCGTCGCGACGGGTAAGATCACAAAAAACGTGCCGTGCTGTCACTAAACCGGCGAACTTCCGCAAAAACGCTTCCGTTTGGAAGCCCCCTGATCACACGGCAAAATGTGAAAGGCACGCCACAATCAGTCCCTTAGCCCGGAATGCCTTTCAAAGTTGGGAACCGCTTCTCGAGCCTTCTCAATTTTGAGAAAACCCGTGCGGCAAAAGCGCCACCCTGCCAAAACTGTGTAGCTACCGAAGTCTTGCAAGCTGGATGTCGGATGCTGCTCCCAAACTCCCGACGACCAGTCAGCCGCAAAGGTCTCACAGAACAGCGTTGTGCTTAACTCACCTGCCTCCACACCCGACGCAGGGCGTGTCTTCCCGCTTCGGCACGCGGATGTCCAGTTCAGCCAGCTTCCGGTAAAGTGAGGACTGGCTGAGTCCCAGTGCCTTGGCCGCCCGCAGCTTGTCGAAACCGAAACGCTCCAGAGCCCGGTAAATGTACTGTCTCTCGAAGTCCCGCACGGCGTCCTTCAGGGTGGCACCGTGTTCCACTGCTTCGCTCCCCGCGCCGGGCGAAAGGTTTGGCGGCAAGTGGTAGGGACGAATCCACTCCTCGTCGCAAAGGATCATCGCCCGCTCGATCACATTCTCCAGCTCGCGGATGTTTCCCTTCCACGTGTAGTTGAGCAAAATCTCCATCGTCTCGTCGTCCACGCCCTGCACATTTTTCCGAAACGTCCGGTTGTGGCGTTCGATGAAGAAATTCACGAGAAGCGGGATATCTTCCTTGCGATCGCGCAAGGGCGGCAGCTCCACGTTCACGACATTGAGCCGGTAGTAGAGATCTTCGCGAAAACGCCCTGCTTCCACCTCTTTCGCCAGGTCGCGGTTGGACGCCGCCAGAATGCGCACGTCCACCCGTACGGGACGCGTGCCTCCCACAGGCAAGAACTCCTTCTCCTCGATGGCCCGCAACAGCCGTACCTGAAGGTTCAGCGGGATGGTGCACACCTCGTCGAGGAAAAGTGTGCCGCCGTCGGCGACTTTGAAAAGCCCTTCCTTGTCGCGCGTGGCCCCCGTGAACGCGCCGCGAACATGCCCGAAAAGCTCGCTCTCGATCAGATTCTCCGGAATGGCCCCACAGTTGATGGCGATGAATTGCTTGTCCGCACGTTCGCTGTACTGGTGGATCATCCGCGCCACCAGTTCCTTCCCCGTCCCGCTCTCGCCAGTGATCAGCACGGTGGTGTTGATCGGGGCTACGCGTCGCACCATTTGAAGCACGTGGCGAATGGCCGCGCTCTTGCCAACGATCGTACCCTTGGGCCGAACCGTCTCGAGCTGCTTACGTAGAATCCGATTTTCGCGAGCGAGAGCCTGCTTCTCGAGGGCCTTCTGGATCGTCTTCAGCAAGACTGCTCGCCGGAAGGGCTTCGTGATGAAATCGTAGGCTCCCTCCTTCATGGCCTCTACGGCTGATTCCACCGTGCCGTACGCGGTCAACATCACCACCTCGGTTTCCGGCCACTGCTTTTTGATTTCCCGGAGCAGCGAGTGACCGCTCATCCCTGGCATGCGGAGATCAGTCAGCACCACGTCCACAGCCTCTTCGCCCAGGATTTCCAGGGCTGTCGTAGCACGTTCAGCCGTGAGCACACGGTAGCCTTCTTTGCTCAGCACCTTCTCCAAAGAAGCGAGCAAGTCCCTTTCATCGTCAACAACGAGAACTGTCTTGGTTTCAGCGTTCACCGCTCCAGCTCCGTTCGAATGGGCAAGCGGATGACGCACTCCGCCCCGTGCCGGTCAAGCACATTCCGACAGGTGATGTCGCCACCGTGCTCGCGCACGATCTGCCTGGCGATGGACAATCCGAGCCCGGTACCGAAATCCTTGGTCGTGTGGAAGGGGTCGAAAATGCGCGACAGTTCCTCCGGCGGAATGCCAGGTCCCGTGTCGCGAACTGCGACGAACGCGCTGTCGCCTTCCCGCCAGGTTCGGAGCGTAAGTTCCCCTCCGCCCGGCATGGCTTCGATTGCGTTCCGAACCAGGTTCAAAAGCGCCCGGCGGATTTGACCTGCGTCCAGAAGCTGTTCCGGCAGAGTCTCGTCCAGCTCGAGGCGAAGAGTGATTTTCTTGGAATGCAACTCCTGCTCCACGAATTCGCACAGGTCACGCACGACGTCGTTGAGGTTCGCTTTTTCCAGGCGAAGCTCCGGCATGCGCGAAAACTGCAAGTACTCCTCGGTGAGAAACGTCAGCCGGTCCACTTCGGAGGAAATTGCCTGAAGCAAGGCATTCGCTTCGCTCTTGTCGTGACCATCCAGTGCGGAAATCTCGTCGCCAAGCAGCTCCACATTGAGACTGATGGAGGACAGGGGATTGCGAATTTCGTGCGCAACCCGGGCAGCCAGTCGTCCCACTGCCGCCAGGCGCTCGGCCTGAATAATTTGCTTCTCCAGCTTCTTCCGTTCGCTCACGTCGCGCACAATCACAGAGCTGCCGATCACACGTCCGCGACGGTCGCGAAGCACAGTCCAGGTGAGATCAACATGAACGACGTGGCCGTCCTTGGCACGTCGAGCTGTTTCCACGTTACGGGCGAAGCCGCGCTCGCGCACCTGCTGGCGAATTCGTGCCAGGGCATCTTCATCCTGAGGCTCTGCCGGCCGAAGCACGCTCAGGGGTTTCCCCAGCACTTCGTCGGCTTCGTAGCCGAAAATCTTCTCGGCCCCCCGGTTCCAGGAGACAATCCGATCCTCGGTGTCGAGGCCAATGATGGCGTCGGCGGAGCCGGAAGTCACAGCAGTCAGGAATTCCTGCTGCTTGTCCAGCTCGGCCTCCAGCTCACGCAGATCCGTGATGTCTTGCACCAGCTCCAGCACCTGCTGCACTTCGCCGCGCTCGTTCCGAATGGGCGTCGAGGTAATCTGGTACGTTCGCAGGCTACCGTCC
The DNA here is from genome assembly GCA_013152765.1 of Calditrichota bacterium. Lineage (GTDB taxonomy): Bacteria > Zhuqueibacterota > Zhuqueibacteria > Oleimicrobiales > Geothermoviventaceae > Geothermovivens. Next base: position 5,516 of record JAADFT010000033.1, read on the forward strand.
AGATCGCGAACCTCCTGCAACGCCCTCTCCAGACCGCCCGTCTCGAAGCAGCGCCGCGTGGGACACTGGGGGCACCCCACGCCTTTGTGCCAGTAGAGGTCCCGACAGGTGAGCTCGATCGGCTCCACCTCGTCCCCCAGCATCTCCAGCACCGTGCGGTTCGCCCACACCACGCGCAAGTCGCGGTCAAAAAGAGCGATGCCAGCGCCAATGGCGCTCATGATGCCATCCAGCTTGGCCTTCTCTGCCTTGAGTCTTTCCAGGAAACGCCTCTCCTCTTCGGCCCGCACGAGTTCCCGGCTGCGCTTCTCTGCCTCCCGAATCTGCATGCCCTGGTAAAGGTCGGAGTACTGGTAGAGCGTCCGGTGGAAGGGCTCTTCGATCGCTCGCAGGGCATCCAGCGTGCGTCGAGGATCGCTTGCGTATTCGATTTCGATGAAGTTCGACACCACTGTTTTGCCAATCAGGAAAGCCCGCTGAATGTTGGAGAGCGAAAAGCGAAGACTCATGCGCATTGGGGCAATTTCACGCATGAAACGGGTGAGCGAGGAGTAGTCGTCGCGGTCGAGCACGTCGATGAGGCCGTCCAGGTGCGCCCCCGTCGTGCGCCGCAGTTCCTCGAGCGGCCTCTTGCGGTATTCCGGGATGGAAGCTTTGATGCGGCGAGCCCAGGTTTCGACGATGCGTTCTCTGTTCTTGCGGATCAGTTCGGCTAAGGCACGGTCCATCGGCACTCCCTGTAAGTACCCGCGCAAAGATACGCCTGGACACCCTCAAAAGCAAGCCGATTTTGGACAACATCAACTCCTCAGACCTTCGAGCCGCGGTTGACTTCGAGCAAACGTCGCTCGTTGAAAATGTGCACAGACGCGCATTCTTCGGGGTGATTTGGCGCTCCCCCCGCAAGGTTCAAGAGGCGAAGGGCAAGCCAACGAACGAGTTTTGAGCGCCCTTGTCTTTGTCGCAAGCGATTTGTAAGTTCAAAACGGTTTCGCAGAAGGATTAACGTCAGGCCTCAACGAGGAGGACCAATCGTGTCGAGATCAGCTCGTTACGTCGTTTTGGCTCTCTTCCTGCTTACAGCGGCAGAGGCGTTCCCCGGTCCGCAAACATCCGGTGCAAACGAGCCATTCAAGATCTACGCATTCGGCCACAGCCACATGGATCCCGCCTGGCGCTGGCGGTGGTGGGAGGGACAGGATTTCGTGCTGGACACGTTCAACCAGGCCGTGGCCTTCATGCAGGAAATGCCGAGCTTCCACTACGTGCAAAGCCAGGCAGCCCTGTACGCCTACGTCGAAGAAAAAGATCCAGAGCTCTTCGAAAAAGTGCGAGAGTTTGTGCGCAAAGGTCAGTGGCAGGTTGTGGGTGGCTCGTGGGTGGAAAACGACGCCAATCTGCCCTCGGGTGAGGCACTGGTCCGTCAATTCCTCGTCGGCCAGCGGTACTTTCGGGAGAAATTCGGGGTGGAAGCAGAAACCGGTTGGGAACCCGACTGTTTTGGGCACACCTGGTCCTTGCCTCAGATTCTGCGCAAAAGCCACATTCAGCGCTACGTCATGCTGCGCGGTGGTAAAGGCCGTCCTACCTTCACGTGGGAAGGTGCAGACGGCACCAGGATCCCCACGGTCGATCTCGGCGCTGTGTTGCCCGCACTCGAAGACGCCTTCGAGGACTTTCAGCGCCTCGGGCTTAAGGCCTCAGCGCGCAAAATGGTCGATCGCCTGAGATCGTCAGGGCTTGTCTCGGTGATCTTGCCCTTCGGCGTCGGGGACCACGGCGGCGGTCCCACGCGCGAGATGATCCTCGGTCTTCACGCAGTCGGCAGGCTTCCCTTCGTGGACGTGCTCTTTTCCTCACCAGACTCTGCTGTGCGTGCGTACCTGGCGGAGAACGGAACCGGGGCAATCGTCCGCGACGAGCTGAACTACGACGATTACACCCCCGACAAGCCCGTGCGCTTCGTGTTTCAGGGCTGCTACTCTTCCCACATGCGGATGAAACAACGCAACTACCGCGACGTTGTGCTTCTCACCACAGCGGAGAAACTTGGGGCCCTGGCCGAACAGCTCACGGGCTACAACACGCCGGTCGACAGTCTCGAAGCAGCGTGGAAGGTTGTGCTTTTCAACCAGTTCCACGACTTGCTGCCCGGCACAGCCATTCACCGAGCTTTCGAAGATGCCCATCGAAACTACGACCGGGCTGAACGCGCCATCCTTCAGGCTCTGGACGCAGCTCTGGACAGTCTGACCGATTCGGCGAGCTACCCAACGGAAGGCTACCCGGTGGCCGTGTTTAACGCCCTTGGACGTCCACGCACGGACGTGACCAGCGTAATTCTCGACTTCGCCCGGATTCCGGCGCGAATTGTCCTGACGGACGCGCAGGGGGACACGACGCCCGGGCAAATTCTCGAAGGGATGAAGGTCTACGAGCAGTTCTGGCGCCTTCGAATCGGATTTGTAGCCCACGACGTACCAGCCGTTGGCTACAAGACCTTCGCCGTGCGGGCTTTCGACAGCAAAGGGCGGGAACTACCGGTTCTGGATGTCCTGCGCGAACCGACCCTGGCTGCCTGGCATCCCGAGATCTTCGACGACCACACGTACTGGAAACCGGGGGCACAACTCCTCCACGCCAAACTCGACACCACCCGGAGCGGGAATCTTTTGCTGGGCGCAGCACCATTGCGGGTAGAGCTCGACCCTCGGACTGGCGGCATTGTTCGATTGCAGGACAGCCACGGACGCGAGTACGCCGCACTAAACGAGCCGATGGCAAGGCTCGAATTGCTTGGCGACAACCCCGGTGGCTACACCGCGTGGAGAATGCGACTGACGGGTTTCGACACGCTGCTCGTTCCTAATGGGAAACCCCAACTCCTTTCGCGTGGACCCGTGTGCACCAAAGTCCGCGTGCCGTACGCGTTCGGGAGCAGTCGCTTTCTCGTGGACATCACCACCTACACGGAACTCCCCCGGGTGGACGTGGACGTGCACAGCTACTGGCGCGAACGTCTCAAAACGCTCAAGGCGGTGTTTCCGGTAGCAGTGCAGGCCGGCACGCACACACGGGCGATTCCGTTCGCCGCCATCCAGCGGCCGAACGACGGGCTCGAGGAGCCGGCCCAGCGTTGGGTCGACGTAACCGGCCCGGGAGGCGGTGTTGCCATCTTGAATCGGAACAACCCCGGACACGACGTCAAAGGCCACACCGTTCGCGTCACGGTGCTGCGCAGCCCGATCGACCCGGATCCTGTGGCTGACGTCGGCGAACACCACGCCCGGCTGTCCATCTACCCACACAGCAACAGTCTGGCACAGGCTGATCCACAAAGCGTTGCGCTGCAGCTTTCGACTCCGCTCCTTGCTCGGGTGCCCCACCGGCGTGCTGTCGCAAATCGCGCTTCCCGTGCCAGTCTCGTTAAGCTCGAAGAGCCAGGGGTCACGCTCGCTGCGCTGAAACACGCGGTGGACGGCAACGGCTGGATCGTGCGCCTCGTGGAGCGGATTGGGCAATCCCATCAGAACGTCACAGTGACGTTTGCCCACCCACTGGTGGAAGCTCGCGAAGTGGATCTAATCGAAGATCCGGTCGGACCCGTGAACTTCTCCGGTCATCGGCTAACAACGACACTACAGCCCTACGAAATCCGGACGTTCCGGGTAAGGTGGGAGGAGTGAGTGGACGGCCGGAATTTGCGGTTAGCTAAATTGGCGTAGCCAAACGCCCTCCGGGGAAAAATGGAGCAGACGTCCGGACGTGTCTTCTGCTCAGGAATGTGGAGAACGCCAGTAGAAAACAGGCCAGTCAGCGCTGGGCTTTTGATCTTACCCCCGGTGCTTCACCTTTTCTCGAGTCGCAGGCGCAGCTCCCTTCGTACCTTTTGGCCAGTTGGCTTCAAACACAGAAACGCGGAAGAGGCCCCTCGGCTCAAGGGAACAACCCGGTAGCCCTCTCCTCGGGGCTGCACTTCGACCGACTTCTCCACAAGGCGAGCCCAGCCCGGAAGGAAAATCTTGCTTGGAGCCTTCACACGAGGATCTTCGTCCCACGTGCATGTGAACTCGCCGGTTTCCGGATCGTAATGGTACGCGAGCAGTCGCCCACTGACTCGCTCAGGGTAGGGCCGACTGACGGCGGGAAAGTATGAGAGCCTCTCGAAGTTCCGCTCCAGCATCCAGTACGTCTCGCTGGCCAGGCTTCTCTCCAACTCCCGAACCACGTCCCACGCAGCCTGTTCGGCGTTGCTGTGTTGCCCGTAGGCGCCCCATTCCCCCACCAACATCGGAATGCCCAGGCGACGAGCTGTTTCTGCGTGGCGGCGAAAAATGAGCTGCACCCGAGCCTTGCAGGGCTTTTCAACATCCCTTGTGTCGGTCACCAGGTCGTAACCGTGAGGGGCGTAAGCCTGGAGAG
>JAADFT010000033.1:10003-12337 GCA_013152765.1 Calditrichota bacterium
TGGCCCCCAACGCAGTCTCGAGGAAAAGGATGCGGCGCCGGTCAACCTCCCGAATTGCCCTTGCGACCTTGCGGTAGAAAACGGAAAGCGTGTCGTGCTCGAAAGCCGCGTAGAATGGCCGCATGGCCTCAAGCAACTGTTTGTAAGCCGTCGTGTCGCACAGGGCGTGCAGAATCGCGTTACGGCCATCAGTCGTACCCCACAACGCCAGCAATTCGTCCGGGGACGAAACATGCAATCCCGGGCTCTCCGCCAGGATCTGCAGCGCACCTGCCAACATAGCGGCCATGATGGCGCGCCCGCTGGAACCGGGAAAGGGTTCGTTCATCAGGTCGTAACCGACCACGCCGGGTACGTCGCTGAGAACGCGAGCAAGGGCCTGCCAGGCTCTGGCGTAATGGTCCTGTAGCCCCACACCATCTGGCCCAGGATTGTTCGCCCAGAAATTGTCCCACGCTTCCTGAACTGCAGGGCTCGTGAAGTAGGCGTCGCTCCAAACTGCAAAATCGCGGTAGTTGAACGGGTGCTTTGTAAGTGTCGCCCAGGCCGGAGCCCCGTCAGCAAAGAGCGAGCTGTAGAGATCCTGATGCATGTCCACGAGGACGAACAACCCGGCCTTGCTGGCCCACCGAATTCGGGTGGCGACCTCCTTCAGGTACCAGGTGTTCACAACGCCTGGTCCCGGCTCGATCCCGTCCCAGAAAACCATGAACCGGATGCAGTTGAATCCCCAGTCGCGCAACCGTCGAAAATCCTCGGGTCCCTCGTCACTCAGGTAGTGCTTCTGCTTCGACTTCGTCCCGACGCTAACGCCGTGCAGGAGGACCTGTCGCCCTGCGGCATCGACAAATGCCGTTCCCCGCACGAACAGAAGCGAATCCGCAGGTGCCGGCTGGCAGGTAGTACCGTCCACCGGCGTTCGACGTCCGCCACCACAACCGGCTCCGAAGCTCAGCACGACACTCAGGACCAGCGCAATCGAGATCGGAAAACACGGACACCGGTACAAACGCAACATCAAGCCTCTCCTTGGCAGAAACAGGTACGCGGGCTTGATACACCATTCTCGAAAATCGCCCGAGGCCAGACTCGTGCGGCTTGCTTCTCAGCCTGCTCTTTGCAGCTGCAATTTTGCCGAGCAGGAACCAGTCTCAGGCCTGCAACACCTTCGAAACAGAGCGTGTACCCTTCGGCAGAACCGCCACAGTCGGGCGGCTCCGCTCGAGCAAGATCGCATCAAGAATAGGGCTCGAGTCCCTTCAAAACCGCACGCGAAAAGACAGCCTGTGGATGTCCTTGAAGTAGTTGGCCGCACAGTAGGCGTAGTCGAATTCTGCTGACAAACCCGCCAGTTCAACCTGCGTACCCACACCAAAAGCAGCAGATTCCACGTCGTGATTGAATTTGTAGCCGACTCTTAATGCCAGCCGTCTGGAATACAGAAACTCAGCCCCAGCGTGGACGCGCTCTGTGTAATCATTTGGGTGAGTCGCGTCCAGCGCCACTTTAAGCTGGACGTTAGGAGTACTGGGCAACAGCAACTGCGCCACGTCCATCGCCAAACCGATTCGGAGAGTCATCGGCGTCTGGAACTCTTCGAACCAGTACTTCATGTCCCTCGAAAAATTCTGCATGGTCATGGCGATTCGCAGGCTCTTCCAGCCGACATCGTAGGCTGTCCCGAAATCCAGGCCCCAGTCGTTCAATTCCCACTCCCTGGTTCGCCGCACACGAACCATCTCGCCGGTCTCGGGGTCCTGGTACTCGTCCACAACGTAGGCTGCAGGACCGAGGTTCTCGTGCAAGCGCTTGAGGCGAAAACCGAACGTGAACTTGTTGCTCACCCTGCGCGCAAACGTGAAGCCTACCGCGTAGTCCTCCACACGGAATTTCCGCGTGATCACAAACCCGCGGGGATCGACAGCCCGGTCCACCGGCCTGGTGCCCACGAAGTCGCCGTAGTCCATGTACGTCAGGTCAACGCCAACAGCCCCGAAATTGCCCAGCGACTTGGCCAGCGCTACCCCGTACAACTTCGAGTCGACCAACCAGTTGACCTGGTGCAGAGCAGCAGCCCAGTCGGGCACGTCGGCTACGACACCTGGATTGTGCCACAGCCCGTCAATGCCCGTCACAGTGGCCGTGGCTGCGTCGCCCATGGCTGCCGCCCGCGCACTCATTGTGATGTCCAGGTAAGCCATTCCGCTCTGGCCTACGCGCTTCTTCTGTCCTCCGACCGCCAGATGAACCACCGACAGCACAGTCAGGAGGGTCAGAAGCGTCGTTCTCAGTTTCCGTCTACCCATGGTTCTCTCCAGCATCCTCAACGAATGA
>JAADFT010000034.1 GCA_013152765.1 Calditrichota bacterium
CCTCGCGGCTTGTGGGCGAACACGATTTTCGCGCTTTCTGTCACGCGGGCGCTGAGGTGAATCACTTTCGCTGTCACGTGACGCACGCGGCGTGGCTGGAGGACGACGAAGAGCTGCGGTTCGAAATTACAGCCAACCGTTTTTTGCACAACATGGTGCGTATTCTCGTCGGCACCATGCTGGAAATCGGCAGAGGGAAAGCCGAGCCGGGTTGGGTGGATGAACTGCTCCGCTCTGGTGACCGCACCACCGCTGGCTGGACGGTTCCTCCGCACGGGCTTTTCTTGGTGCGCGTGGAGTACTGAAAAGAACAGGTGGCTGCAAAGAGGCCTTCTTGAGTTGTTGCAAAGGCGACCTGGGCCAGCCTCCGGCGCGAGGTGCCCAGCCTGGTGTTGATGCTCTGCTCCTGGCGAGTCTTGCTCGCTCGCCGCTGAACGGTCGCGACTGACAGCCCAGATGTCCGAACAAGATGAGTGTGGGGCCGCGGGTTTTCTCAGAACAGTGCGGAACAAGGGAGGACAAGGAATGAAATTCTTCATCGATACGGCGAACCTGGACGAGATCCGGAAGGCGAACAGTCTCGGGATTCTGGATGGTGTGACCACGAACCCAACGCTCATTTCCCGCGAGGAAGGCGATCCGACCGAGATTCTGAAGGCCATCTGCCACGAAGTCAACGGCCCGGTGAGCGCCGAGGTTGTGAGTCTGGATGCCGAGGGCATGATCCGCGAGGGCAAGGAGCTTGCCAAAATCGCGGACAACATCGTCATTAAGATCCCCATCACGGAAGAAGGCCTGAAAGCTGTGCGGGGACTTGAGTCCGAAGGGATTCACACCAATGTGACACTCGTCTTCAGCTCGATGCAGGCTTTGCTGGCTGCCAAAGCGGGCGCCACGTTCGTCAGCGCGTTTGTGGGACGCCTGGACGACGTGAGCCACGTTGGCATGGAGACGGTGCGCCAGGTGTCGGAGATTTTCGACATCTACGGCTACGACACGCAGATCATCGTGGCAAGCATTCGCAACCCCCTGCACGTAGTGGAGGCGGCACTTGCAGGCGCCGACATTGCGACAATCCCGTTCAAGGTCATTTCGCAGTTGGTCAAACATCCGCTGACGGATGTTGGCATCAAGCGTTTTCTGGACGACTGGAAGAAAGTCCTGGAGCGGACGAAAAAGTAGCCTACCGGGCGAATCGGCGTTTGTTCAGAGAGTCCAGACCGGGCTGTGCCCGAAAGGAGCGGTTGCTTTTGTTGGAGCCGAGGGCGTGAGAAGTTGTCGGAAGCGGAACTGCACAGAACAGCCCTCGGTGAATCGTTTGGCTGGTTCGGTCCTGAGGTGGGGGCTGAGCCAGAAGCGCTGGCTGCGCACGAGCAAAAGAACGAGGCAGGTGATCACCGTGCTGAAAACGCTGGGGAAAAGTGTTCTGGTAGTCGTCCTGATTTTCGGGGCCTACGTGGTTGGGCGTTTCTACTCGCCTGAATTCGGGCCGACCGGTGCAAGCCAGACCAACCGCACTGTCGAGGCGAGTGTGGCCTCGGCTGCGGCTCCCGTGCCGGCCGCTCCGCGAACGGGACTGGTGGCGTCCCGACGAAATGCGATCACGCGGGCGGTTGCCAGGGTGAGCCCGGCTGTAGTGGGCATCAACGTCACCCAAATCCGGGAGGTAACGCCCTGGAACCCGTTTTTCGACGACCCGTTTTTCCGGCCGTTCTTGCCACGCTACCAGCAGCTGGTGAAGTCCCTCGGTTCTGGTTTCATCATTTCAAAGGATGGCTACATCGTCACGAACGAGCACGTGGTGCACAACGCTGCGGAAGTTGTGGTAACGCTGCCCGGCGGTGAGCGGCACCCCGCCAGGATCGTAGGCGCGGATTACGTGACGGACATTGCCCTTCTCAAAATCGACGTGGATCACGATCTGCCGTTTGCCAAACTCGGCAACTCGGACAACATCATCATCGGTGAGTGGGTCATCGCCCTTGGCAACCCCTTTGGTCTGTTCGAGATCAATGCCGAACCAATCGTGACGGTTGGGGTGGTGAGCGCCGTGAACCAGGACTTCGGGCGGCAGGTGAGCGACCGCGTTTACCAGGACATGATTCAGACGGACGCCGCTGTGAACGGCGGCAACAGTGGAGGACCGCTCGTGAACAGCCTGGGCGAGGTCATCGGTGTGAACACCTGGATCATTTCCGGAAGCCAGAACACAACGGCCAACATCGGCCTCAATTTCGCCATTCCGATCAACCGGGTGAAGCGAATCGTCCGGGATCTCAAGCAGTACGGGGCTGTGAACCGTCGCTTCTGGACCGGACTTGAGGTGGACAACCTCAATCCGCTGGTGGCGCAATTCTTGGGTATCCGGCGCACCGACGGCGTGATCGTGACGAATGTGCAGGAAAACAGCCCTGCTGAGCGCGCCGGGATCAAGGTTGGCGACGTCATCACGGCCATCAACGGGCAGCCCATTCACAACACCGACGACATCTGGTCGGTCATCGAGAACGAGGACGCCAAGGTCGGCGACATCCTGAAGCTGAAAATCTACCGAAATGGCAAAACGCTGACGGCGAACCTCCGGCTTGAGGAACCTCCAGCCCGCTAACACGCGACAACGGAGACGCGAGACGTGATTCCCCGCTACACACGGCCCGAAATGGGGCAACTCTGGAGCGACGAAACCAAGTTCCAAACCTGGCTCGAGGTCGAGATTCTGGCCTGCGAAGCCTGGAGTGAGCTCGGCGAGATCCCGCGCGAGGCCGTCGACGAGATCAAGCGCAAGGCCCGTTTCGACGTCCAGCGCATTCTGGAAATCGAAGCCGAAGTGCACCACGACGTCATCGCATTTCTGACGAACGTGGCGGAGAATGTGGGCCCAGCCTCGCGCTACATCCACTACGGGATGACGTCGTCTGACCTGCTGGACACCAGTTTGGCGGTGCTACTGCGACGTGCTGGCCAGATGTTGTACGACGGTCTTGCGAAGCTGCGGGAAGCGGTCGGCCGGCGGGCGCTGGAACACAAAAACACCCTTTGCGTTGCGCGAACGCACGGTGTGCACTCGGAGCCGATCACGTTCGGCTGGAAGCTGGCCGTCTGGTACGACGAACTGCGTCGCCACCTGGAGCGCCTGGAACGAGCCATCGACACCGTTTCGGTGGGGAAAATCTCGGGCGCTGTTGGCACCTGGGCGTACGTGGATCCGTTCGTCGAAAAGTACGTGTGCGAGAAATTGGGCCTGAAGCCGGCGCCGGCGTCGACGCAGGTGGTGCAGCGCGACCGACACGCCGAGTTTCTGAGCACGCTCGCGCTGATCGGCAACTCGCTGGAGAAATTCGCGATCGAGATCCGGCATTTGCAGCGCACGGAGGTGCTTGAAGTGGAGGAACCTTTCGGGAAGAAACAGAAAGGCTCCTCCGCCATGCCACACAAGAAGAACCCGATCACCTGCGAGCGGATTGCCGGTCAGGCCCGTGTGCTGCGGGCCAACGCTCTGGCGGCCATGGAAAACGTGGCGCTCTGGCACGAGCGCGACATTTCACACTCCTCGGTGGAAAGGGTGATCATTCCGGACAGCACGATTCTGCTGGACTACATGCTGGCCACTTTCACACGCGTTGTCGACGGTCTGGTTGTTTACCCCGAGCGCATGCGGCAGAATCTGGACCTGACCGGTGGTTTGATTTACTCGCAGGCTGTGCTGTTGCTCCTTGCCAAGAAAGGGTTGACTCGGGAGGAAGCGTACAGCCTGGTTCAGAGCTTGGCTATGAAAGCTCGGGAGACGGGCCAGAATTTCCGCGAGGTGATCGAAAGCGATCCGAAGATTGCTGAGCTGCTTACGCCGGAGGAGTTGGCGTGGGCTTTCGACCCGGCCAAGAACGTCCGGCGTGTCGACGAGGTTTTCGAGCGCGTGGGACTGTCAGAGCGTGCTTCGACGAACTGAGGTTGTGCGGGAGATTCAGGCAACATTTTGGAGTTTGTCAGGAGGGAGGAGTTCGCCTTTCGGGCGGCGAGACGTGAAGACCGAAAAAGAGGAAGCGACATGGATGTGAAAAAGGGAAACAAGCTGTACGAAGGCAAAGCCAAGAAGATCTACGCCACCAGTGACCCGGATCTGGTGATCCAGTACTTCAAGGACGACGCCACCGCGATGGACGGCGAAAAGCGTGGCGTCATCAAGGGCAAAGGAATTTACAACAACCAGATTTCTGCCCATCTTTTCCGGTTTCTGGAGAGCTACCACGTGCCGACGCACTTTGTGCAGACGCTCTCCGACCGGGAAATGCTGGTCAAAAAAGTGGAGATCATCCCCATTGAGGTGGTAGTGCGAAATGTGGTCGCCGGGAGTCTGGCCAAACGCCTTGGCGAAGAGGAAGGCAAAGAGCTAAGCGAGCCCATCGTCGAATTTTACCTGAAGGACGACGCGCAGCACGACCCCATGATCTCGGAGGAGGAGATCCTGGAGCGGGAGCTGGCTACCAAGGAGGAACTCGACAAGATCAAACGGCTTGCGCTGAAAATCAACGCGGTTTTGAAGGCCTTTTTTGAACGTCGCAAGCTTCGTCTGGTCGACTTCAAACTCGAGTTCGGCCGCCACAACGGTGAAATCGTTCTGGCCGACGAGATTTCGCCGGACACGTGTCGTTTTTGGGACACCGAAACTGGCGAGCGGCTTGACAAGGACCGTTTCCGTCGCGACATGGGCAACGTGGTGGAGGCTTACAAGGAAGTTCACAAACGCGTTCTCGGTGGGCCACTTGTTTGACGCCGAGCACAGCCTGAGCGGTCTGGAGAGGAGAATCGACCCGTGATTAGCCGGGAAGCCTTGGTTCCGGTCATCAGCCTCAGCCTGGCGGCAGGGGTGTTAACGGTGGGGGCGATTGTCACCCCGATGAAGCACCTGACGGTGTTTGCCGTCCTGGCCTGGCTCTTTGTGGCTTTCACGCTGTTTTTCTTTCGCGATCCCGAACGTCACGGCCCACGCGGTTCCGACCTGGTGCTTGCGGCCGCGGACGGCAAGATCGTCGGCATCGACGAAGTGAACGAACCGGATTACATCAAGGGAAAGTGCTTGCGGATTAGCATTTTTCTGTCCATTTTTGACGTGCACATCAACCGAGCGCCCGTCTCCGGTGTGGTCGAGTACTTCACGTACCGCAAAGGCGAGTTTTTGCCCGCCTACAAGAAGGACGCGTCCCGCCTGAACGAACAGACGGTGATCGGCATTCGTAGCGAGAAAGCCAAGATTCTGGTGAAGCAGATCGCCGGAATCCTGGCGAGGCGGATTGTGTGCTACATCCGCGAGGGGAGCCGTGTGGAGCAGGGCGAACGGTTTGGGATGATTCGTTTCGGTTCGCGAACGGAGATTTTTGTTCCGCTCTCGGCGAAACCGACGGTAAATGTTGGCGACAAGGTGCGGGCTGGGGAAACGGTGGTAGCCAGGCTGGTGGAGGCAGAGTGAGAAAACGAAATTACCTTCTTCCGAACACATTTACGGCGCTGAATCTGCTGTCTGGCTTCCTGGCGGTCATCAACGCTGCAAACGGGCAGTACGTCTCGGCTGCGTGGCTGATCGTGCTGGCGGCTCTTTTCGACGCTTTCGACGGACGCGTGGCCCGGTCCACGCAGACCTTCAGCCGTTTCGGCGTGGAGGCCGATTCGCTGGCCGACATGGTGTCTTTCGGAGTGGCCCCCGCTTTCCTGGCTTACCAGATCGGTCTGGCGCGGTTAGGGCACCTGGGGCTTGTGGTCACGTTTGTACCCCTCCTTTCGGCTGCGGTTCGACTGGCCCGGTTCAACGTTCTGCTGCGCAACCTTAAAACCAAGCGCGGCTTCCTTGGTCTCCCGGCGCCGTCAGCAGCGCTCGCTGTGGCCGCGTACGTCATTGCCTACAGCGGAAACAAACCGCTTCGCCACGTGGACGTACTGGCTGTCCTCTGCGTGCTGCTCGGGCTGCTAATGGTGAGCACGTTTCACTACGCACCCATCCCCAAGCTTTCTTTGAAAGCTGGCACCAGAAACTCGTTTGGGGTAACTTTTCTGTTCGTCTGGATGGCTCTTAGCCTGATGTGGCCGAAGATTTTCATGTTCCCGATGTGGATGGTCTACATTCTGTCTGGGCCGTTCGACTGGCTGCGCAAGAACACGCCGTTTTTTGTGTCTCAGGGGGAGCTTTCGGGTTTTAGCGGCGAAAGCGAGGAGGAAGTGGAGCCGGAAGAACGACCCGTGTGACTGGAGGAGGGAAGCCGTGGGAGGAAAAGCGGGCAGGTTGTCCTGGTTAACGGCCGGGATTCTACTGGCCGTGCTCGACGTTGTGGTTTTCAACGCTCATGTGGCGAACAGGCCCATCGGCGCGTCGACCACGTACCCGTACGTTGGGGCAAAGCTGTTCGGGGCCACAGCGACGGAGTACTTTGCCAAGATTCAGAAACCCGGCTCCTGGGAGCTGATTTTTCTCTTCGGAGCTTTTCTGGGTGGACTCGTGGGTGCTCTCGTCTTCGGTGATTTCCGGCTGACCGCCTTGCACAGGCGCTGGGTCGAGAAGAAGGGCACGTCGAGTGGTCGGCGACTTGTTTGGGCGTTTGTCGGTGGATTCCTGCTCATCTGGGGCGCACGGATGGCCGGAGGTTGCACCAGCGGCCACATTCTTTCGGGCGGCATGCAGACTGCCGTTAGCAGCCTGGTCTTCGGCGCGTTTGTGGTAGCAGGAGTGCTGGGTGTGGGAAGACTTTTCTACGGTGGCCGGAGGGATTGAGCATGTTTGCACTGATCGCGGTCTTGGGTTTCGCCTTCGGTCTGATTTTGCAGCGCTCCCGGCTGAACACTTACGACGTCATTGGCGGTTTCGCCATGCTCGAGGACTGGACTGTGCCGAAAGCGTTGCTTGTGGCCGTGGGCGTTGGGGCGGTTTTGCTCGCAGTTGAGGTCGTAGTCGGCTGGGCAAGCTGGCACGTGAAGCCGTTTGTGCTGAGTGGTGTGGCCGTCGGTGGGTTGATTTTCGGCGCCGGGATGGCCATCTTGGGTTACTGCCCCGGCACCCTGGCTGTTTCGCTCGGAGAGGGTGCACTCGACGCCGCCGTGGGCATCGTCGGCGGAATTTTGGCCGGGTGGCTGTTTACGTTGGCTTACCCCTCGATTAAAGGCGTTTTGGGGCCGAACTTAGGTAAGCTGGCCCTCGTTCAACTTTCGAAAGGGCCTGCTGGTGTACTCGTGATCGCGGTCTTGTTCGGGGCTGCGACCGTGGGTGCCGCCTTCTGGCTGGACAGGCGCTTCGACTGAGAACCGGGGTTCAGCAGGACTTTAGAGGCGGGGGGTTGAGAGGCAACTCGGTTACGTTCTTTGAAACCTGGGGGCTGGTGTGGCGGACTTGGGGACGAGCAAGGACGCGACGCAACAGCAGCCAGGGTAGGCGCGTCTCGAGTGTTGTCACCGGGCGCACAGTTGCCCGGCAGGTCGTTGGAGGGAGAAGCCAGGAGCCACGGGATGCGCAGGTACTCAGTGGGTTTTCTCGCACTTGTGCTGTTCTTGGGGGCTGTTGTTGGCAGCGCGCTGGGCGAACTCATTGGATCCTTGCTACCGACCGGCGTTGTTCACGACTTCTTTCTGAAGTCCGTGACAGCCGGTTTCGGTCCGGCCACACTGGACGCCCTTGTGTTCAGCATTACGTTGGGCGTGAGTTTTCGCTTGAACGTTGTTGGGATTGTGGGTATCTTGCTTGTGGCCTACGTGCTGAGGTGGTACCGGTAAACCGTCTCGGCTGAGGATTGACGGCGAGGCGGTAAGGCTTCGGCTGAGTTTGAGAAGGTCGGGTGAACCGCGAGGAGAAGCGGAACCGGCCTTGAGTGGAGGTGACAGGCATGTTCGGCGCCATTGGCATGCAAGAGCTTCTGGTCATCTTCCTGGTTGTGCTCTTGCTGTTTGGTTCCAAGAATCTGCCGGAGCTGGCCAGGAGTTTGGGCCGGGGCATCCAGGAATTCCGCCGGGCGGCGGAAGACGTAAAGAAAGAGCTGAACCTGGATGACATCGACCGCGACCTGCGCGGTTGATTAACGGTTGCGTTTGGCTGAATAGACGGAGGAAAGCTGACATGGGTTTGGGATCCATCGGCTTCCAGGAGCTGCTCATCATTTTGCTGATCCTGCTGATCATTTTCGGCGGTAAGAAGCTGCCCGAACTGGCGCAGGGTCTTGGCAAAGGCATTCGCGAGTTCAAGAAAGCAACGAGGGAGCCTGACGACGAGCCAGCACCGCGACCGCGTCAGGAACTGTACGAGCCTCAGAACGAACCGGCTCCGTCCCAGCACCAGACTTCGAATCAGCAGGCTCAATGAGCATCCCTGAACTCTCCCATCTCGACTACCAGCAGATCCGCGGGCATCTCGAGAAGGGCGATTTCTCGGTCCAGGAGCTGGTGAACGCTTACCTCGAAGCCTTGCGGGAGAAGGCGGAGCTCAACGCCTTCATCAACGTGTTCGGTGAGGAGGCTCTTGAGCGCGCCAGGCAGATCGACGAACGGCTGCGGCAAGGTACGGCTGGTCGGCTCGCGGGATTGGTACTGGGCGTCAAGGACAACATCGTCATTCAGGGCCAGCCGACCACGTGCGGCTCCAGGATGCTCGCCGATTTTCGACCGGTGTACTCGGCCACGGTGGTCCGCAAGGTTCTGGACCAGGACGCCGTTGTGCTTGGCAAGACCAACATGGACGAGTTCGCCATGGGCTCGTCCAACGAGACGTCCTATTTTGGCCCCGTCCGGAATCCGCATGACCCGGACCGCGTTCCCGGCGGATCGTCTGGAGGTAGCGCGACGGCAGTGGCTGCTGGGCTGTGCACGGCCGCGCTCGGGTCGGACACAGGCGGGTCCATTCGGCAGCCTGCGTCGTTCTGCGGCGTGGTCGGCCTCAAACCCACTTACGGCCGTGTTTCGCGTTTTGGACTTGTTGCTTTTGCCTCCTCGCTGGACCAGATCGGGCCGATCGGCCGTAGTGTGGCCGACGTGGCTCTGCTGACCGAGGTGATCAGCGGCTACGACGAGCGTGATTCGACTTCCGTGAGGCGGGACGTTCCAGAGATTCTGGCCGGTCTGGACGCGGGCGTCAAGGGACTGCGCGTGGGGTTACCGCGCGAGTATCTGGG
>JAADFT010000035.1 GCA_013152765.1 Calditrichota bacterium
TCCAGCTCCGGCTAAGCCTGCTACGTCATTTGGAGCTGAACAAGGGAAAAAACCCAAGCTGATTTCCCGCGCGCGGGGATTTGCACCCCGGGCTACCCTGAGGCGGCCACGCCCATCTGCAGCACGTCAACCGGCTGCCAGATCGGCTCCGGCTATCTCAGCATCAGCGCAGCATCTCGTGGATGGCGGTCGCGGCACGCCGGCCGTCGCCCATGGCCAGGATCACTGTGGCCCCGCCGCGCACGATGTCGCCACCGGCAAACACGCGCTCCCGGGAAGTCAACCCCGTGGCGGGATCGATCTCCAGGTAGCCCCAGCGGTTGGTCTTCAGGCCTGGCGTCGCCGAAATCAGCAGCGGGTTTGCGCCCTGACCGATGGCCACAACCACCGTGTCCACCTTCAGCGTGTGCTCGGATCCCGGGATTGGAATGGGCCGCCGACGCCCCGATTCGTCCGGTTCGCCGAGCTGCATGCTGATCAGCTCGATCTCCTTCACCCAGCCGTTTTCGTCGCCGATGATTCGCACCGGATTCTCCAGCAGGCGGAACTGAACACCCTCCTGCTCGGCGTGGTGGATTTCCTCGAGACGGGCTGGCATTTCCTTGCGCGAGCGGCGGTAGATCAGGTACGCGTTTTCCGCCCCGAGACGCAAAGCTGTGCGTACGGCGTCCATCGCCGTGTTGCCGCCACCGATCACGGCCACATTCTTGCCACGTTTGATGGGCGTGTCCCACTCCGGAAACAGGTAGCCGCGCATGAGGTTGGAGCGCGTCAGATACTCGTTAGCGGAGTACACACCGTTCAGATTTTCGCCCGGAATGCGCATGAAGTACGGCAGCCCCGCGCCAACACCGAGGAACAGGGCGTCGTACTTCTCCAGCAGTTCGTCGACGGTTTCCGTCTTCCCCACCACAAAACTGGGTTCGAAATCGACGCCCAGGCTGGCCAGGTAGTTCACCTCGTGCTGCAAAATGGACTTCGGCAGCCGGAACTCGGGGATGCCGTACACAAGCACACCGCCCAACGCGTGCAGAGCCTCGAACACCGTGACGTCGTGCCCTTTCTGAATCAGGTCCGCCGCCACAGTGAGTCCCGCGGGGCCTGCACCGACCACCGCAATCCGGTGGCCAGTCGGGCGTGGGATGGCCGGCTTCTCCGCTTTGCCAGCCTGGCGCTCGTAATCGGCAACAAAACGTTCCAGACGGCCGATCGCCACGGGCTCGAACTTCTTCGACAGCACGCACATGGCTTCGCACTGCTCTTCCTGCGGACACACGCGGCCACAGACCGCTGGCAGCAGGTTCGTTTCTTTGATTTTGCGCGCCGCGCCGAGGAAATCGCCCTCCGCGACCAACCGGATGAAACCAGGGATGTCGATGTTAACCGGACAACCGTCCACACAGTAAGGCTTGGGGCACTGGAGGCACCGCTGCGCCTCCAGAATCGCTTCCTTTTCCGTGTAACCAAAAGGCACTTCGTTGAAATTGCGGATCCGCTCTTTGGGATCCTGCTCGGCCATTGGCGTTTTTTCGGGGATGATCTTTGCCATCCGCTACCTCCGATGCGCTAAGTCGGCCCGCCCTGATTAGTTCGCTACGGCTTGGGAACTCTCCACCGCCATGTTTCCAAGCTTCTTCTTGAAGAGTTCCAGGCTGATTTTCTCCTCATCGCGGTACTGCTGCAGCCGCTTGATGAGCAGATCGAAATCCACCTCGTGCGCGTCAAAATCCGGCCCGTCCACGCAGGCGAACTTCGTCACCCCGCCGACCGTGACGCGACAGGCGCCACACATGCCGGTCCCGTCGACCATGATGGGGTTCAGGCTCACGCTGGTGGGGATTGCGGGGCCACGCGTCAGCTCAGCCACAGCTCGCATCATCAGCACCGGCCCGATGCAAAAGACGTGATCGATCGTGTCGCCACGCTCGATCATCTCCTTCAGCGGGCTGGTCACAAAGCCGTGCACACCGTAAGTACCGTCGTCGGTGCAAACGATCAGCTCGTGGCAGGCCTGCCGCATTTCCTCTTCGAAGATCAACAACTCGCGGGTACGCGCCCCGATGATGCCGACCACGTGGTTTCCGGCCTGCTTCAGGGCGCTGGCAACTGGCAGGATCTCAGCAACGCCTACCCCACCTCCGATGCAGACCACATTCCCGTACTTCTCGATGGGCGTCGGCTTGCCGAGCGGTCCGACGAAATCCAGGATGTTCTCCCCCGCTTCCTTCAAACCCAGCTCCATCGTCGAGCGCCCCACTTCCTGCACAACGATGGTCACCGTCCCTCGTTCGGGATCGGAGTCGGCAATGGTCAGCGGAAACCGCTCGCCTTTTTCGTGCACCCGCAGAATGACGAACTGCCCCGGCTGGCGTTTCCGAGCGATCAGCGGGTGCTCGACAACGAACTTCTTGATGCCCGGGGCCAGCACTTCCTTCTCTACGATCCTTGGCATCCCTCACCTCGTCGGCTGTTCCAGTGAACCGCGGTCCTCAGGCACTCGCTAAAACGCGGTCGGTGCAAATCCCTCCTGCCGACGCCAGGCTCCTGCGCTCAAGCTCCTGGCTCCGACAAGTTCAGCTTTTCGCCTGGCTCTGCCCGCCAGACGGAAAGGTGCAACAGCACCGTCCGCGCTACGGAAGGGAATTCGGATCAGCTTGTCCCCACTGGTGCAGTCTCTTCCCCCTGTTTTGCTTTTTCAACGATTTCGGCCGTGTCCAGGGCAATGACGAGCTCCTCGTTGGTCGGCACGACCAGCACCTTCACCCTGGACTCGTCCGTGCTGATCACAGCCTCCTGCTTGGCGGTCTGAGCGTTCTTTTCTTCGTCAATCTCAACGCCCAGGAAACCCAGATTCTGGCAGGTCTTCGAGCGAACAATCGCCGAGTTCTCACCGATGCCACCGGTGAAAACGATCGCGTTCAACCCGCCCATGGCCGCAGCGTACGCCCCGATGTACTTCCGCAGGCGGTAGGTGAACACATCCAGTGCGAGCTGCGCGCGCCGGTTACCAGCTTCCGCTTCAGCCTCCACGTCGCGCATGTCGCTGGACACACCCGAGATCCCGAGGAGCCCGCTGTGCTTGTTCAGTAACGTGTTGGCCTCGCCAAGCCCGATCTCCTCACGCCCCATGATGTGCAAAATCACCGCCGGATCCAGATCACCACACCGCGTGCCCATCAGCAGACCTTCCAGGGGGGTAAAACCCATCGACGTGTCCACGGAGACACCGCCGTCCACAGCGGCAATGCTGCACCCGTTGCCCAGGTGGCACGTTGCCATCTTGAGCTCCTCGATGGGCTTGCCGAGGATCTCGGCCGCTCTTCGCGACACGTAGAAATGGCTGGTGCCGTGGAACCCGTACCGGCGAATGCTGTAACGCTTGTACAGCACGTACGGAATGCCGTAGATGTACGCGTACGGAGGCATTTTGGAGTGAAACGCCGTGTCGAACACGGCCACCTGGGGTGTGCCAGGCAACAGATTCAGGCACGCGTTGATGCCGCGCAGGTTGTGCGGATTGTGCAGCGGCGCCAGGTCGATGCACTCCCGGATCATTTTCAGCACATCCGGAGTGATGAGCACCGAGCCCGTGAACTTCTCGCCGCCGTGCACCACGCGATGTCCCACGGCATCGATCTCGCTGCGGTCCTTGAGCACGCCGTGGTTCTTCGACAGCAGGATGCTCAGCACGTACTCGATGGCCACCTGGTGATCCAGGATCTCGCCCGACAGCTTCACCTCGTCACCGTCGTAGCGCCGGTGCGAAAGCACAGCGCCGGTCATGCCAATTCGGGACACCGATCCCGTCGCCAGGCTTCTGCGCTCGTCCGTGTCGATCAGCTGGTACTTGACCGACGAACTGCCGCAGTTCAGCACGAGGACTTTCATTGGGCAACCCCTATTTTCCTGCCCGATTCGTCGTAGATGAAGAAGCCACGTCCCGTTTTCTTACCAAGGTGACCGGCGCGGACCAGCTTGCGCAGCAGCGGGCACGGCCGGTACTTCAGCTCGCCAAGTTCGCGGAAAAGCGTCTCCATCCACGCCATCACTTCGTCCAAACCCATCTGGTCGGCCAGTGTCAGCGGCCCAACCGGGAAGTTGAAACCGAGCTTCATGGCCGTGTCGATGCCGTCTGCCGAGGCCACGCCCTCCATCAAAATGTGCATGGCTTCGTTGAGCATGGTGACGATGATGCGCGTGGTCACGTAGCCCGGGTACTCGTACACCTCCACAGCCGTCTTGCCAAGCCGCTCCGCCAGCTTCCGGGCCTTTTCGTACGTCTCGTCGGAAGTCTTGAGACCGCGCACGATTTCCACCAGCGGCACTTTCGGCACCGGGTTGATGAAGTGCATGCCAATGACGCGGTCTTCTCGCTTGGTGGCAGCAGCGATTTCGGTGATACTCAACGTGGACGTGTTCGTGATGAAGATGGCCTCTGGAGGGCAGATTTCGTCGAGGTGTCTGAAAAGATCCTGTTTGGCCTGGAGGTTTTCCGTGATCGCCTCGATGACCCAGCGGTAGTCGTCGAGCTCTTCGAGGTCGGTGCTCCACTGGATCCTGGCCAAAATGGCCCGCTTGTCGCTCTCGGTCAGGGCCCAGCGCTCGATCTCGTAGTCGAGCTCCTCCTCCAGCATTTCCTTGCTGCGGCGGAGGTTGTCCTCGTCCTTCTCGACGATGATGACGTTGATGCCCTTCCCCGCGATCGTCTGGGCGATTCCCCGTCCCATCGTCCCGCCGCCAACCACCGCCACATCCGTAATGACATCCTCGGCCTCGCGCTCAAGGCCTCGAATTTCCTCCAAGTCCTGGAGGTCTAACGTGCCGCTTTCCTTCGCCATGCGCTGGTCACTCCGAAGCTTCGTTGGCAATCAACTCGAAGTCCGAGAAGAAAAAGCCAATCTCCTTCGCGGCGTTTTCGGGAGAATCCGACCCGTGCACGATGTTTTCCTGCTTGCTTTCGGCGAAATCCCGCCGAATGGTTCCGGGCTCGGCCTCTTTGGGATCCGTAGCCCCGATGAGCTTGCGAAAATCCTCGACGGCGTTCTCTTTCGCCAGGGCGAGGGCCACGCACTTGCCCGAGGTCATGAATGCAACCAGATCGTTGTAGAACGGGCGCTCCCGGTGCACAGCGTAGAATTCCTTCGCCTGAGGCACCGTGAGGCGCACCATTTTCATGCCCTCAATCTCGAACCCCGCCTCAATGATGCGGTCGAGAACCTTGCCAGTCAGCTTGCGACGCACACAATCGGGTTTCAGAATTGCCAGTGTTCTCTGCTTCACACAGCCTCCTCTGCCTTTGTTTCTTCGGGAGCAAAACCCATTTCCTCGGCTTTCGCAAAGCCAAGCTGAAGCGCCTTCATGTTCATTTCTTCCGTACCGCGCGGTGCACGGGCCATCACGGCCTGTTCAATCGCTTTTCTCGAAACCACTTTGGTCATGGCCACAGTTAGACCGAGCGAGATGGTGTTCACCACCACCACACGGCCGATCTCACGCTCAGCCAGATCCGTGATCGGCACCCGGTACACGCGGTAGCGATCTTCGTCCACCCGGCTGACTAAGGTGGAATCCACCAGCAGCAAACCGCCTTCCTTCAACTGATGGTGAAACACATCGTAGGACCTCTGCGCCAGTGCCAGAAAGAAGTCGATGGCCGTGGCGCGAGGGTAAATGATCGGCGTTTTGCCGATGATGACGTCTACCTTGGTGGCTCCGCCGCGCACCTGGGCCGTGTACGTTGGGCTCTGCACCGCGTACAGGCCGTCGTAAATGACCGCAGCTTCTGCCAGAATGGTGCCGGCCAGAATCACACCCTGGCCGCCGACACCGCCGAAGCGAAGTTCGTATCGATCCATCAGCGCGCTCCTGCAGCTTCTTGCGCCCGCTGCCTCACCAGCTCGTATTCTTCAGTGTACTCCACGCGTTCCTGGTTGTGCAACTCTCCGGTGATGAACTTGCCCTCCAGCTCCTCGGGCGACATCTTTTCGGCCTTCTTGGCCGGTACGCCGTGCTCTTTCACCCACTTCAGGAGCTGCACCGGATCGGAGAGCTTGTTGCGGCGCCCGTACTGGATCGGGCAGGTGGACATGGCTTCGATCACCGCAAAGCCCTTGTGCTTGAAGCCGTTGTAGATGAACTTCTCCAGCATGAAGCCCTGGGCCACTGTGCCTCGCGCCACGTAGGACGCACCCGCGGCGATGGCCACCCTGCTGATGTCCAGTGGGGAATCCACCGCACCGTACGGGGCCGTGGAAGCCCGGGCGCCAAACGGCGTCGTCGGCGAAGCCTGCCCGCCCGTCATGCCGTAGATGTAGTTGTTCACCACGATCAGCGTCAGGTCGATGTTGCGGCGGCAGGCATGCAGAAAGTGGTTGCCGCCGATGGCTGCCGCGTCGCCGTCGCCGGAGATGACAATCACGTGCTTGTCCGGCCGCG
This sequence comes from Calditrichota bacterium, assembly GCA_013152765.1. Lineage (GTDB taxonomy): Bacteria > Zhuqueibacterota > Zhuqueibacteria > Oleimicrobiales > Geothermoviventaceae > Geothermovivens. The sequence continues at coordinate 6,436 of JAADFT010000035.1, forward strand.
CCAGCTTGAGCCCCGTTGCAAAGGTCAGAGCGCGCCCGTGCGTGGTGTGCAACGTGTTGAAATCCACGTAGCCAGGCGTACGGCTGGTGCAGCCGATGCCCGACACCACGGCCACGTCGTCCTTACTCCAACCCATCTTGTCGATGGCCCGGAGCATTGCTTTCACCACAATCCCAATGCCGCACCCCGGACACCACATGTGCGGCATCTTGTCCATCCGAAGGTAGTATTCGTAATTGAAGGCCATCGCTTCAAATCCTCGCCTTGATTGCTTCCAGGATTTCCGGTGGTTCAATCGGCAGTCCGCCGACCTTGTTCACACCCTCCACATTTGCCTTACCGTGGACACAGCGCTCGACTTCGAGAATGAGCTGTCCCAGGTTCATCTCGGGTACCAGGATCGTGTCCACCTGCTCGGCGAGCTGCTGTACCTTCTCCTCGGGGAACGGCCACAGCGTGATGGGCCTGAACAGGCCCGCCTTGATGCCCTGCTCGCGAGCAAGGTCAACGGCGACCTGGGCGCTGCGCCCCATCGAGCCGAACGCCACCAGCCCGATTTCGGCGTCGTCGAGCTTGTACTCGTCGTACCAGAGGATGTCGTCGAGATTCGCGTACAGCTTGCGACGCTGGCGCTCCATGTCGCGCTGAATCAGCTCGGGATTCGTGGTCGGAAACCCAGATTTGTCGTGGTTCAGACCGGTTACGTTGTACCGGTAGCCGGTGAAGAAGGGTGCAAGCGGCGGTACGTCGCCCTTGCTGTCGTCGTACGGGAAGTACTCCTCGGGAGGCACGTCGGGCTTGGCCCGGTCGATGATCTCGAAGTCGTCCGGGATTTCGTAGCCCTCGTGCATGTGCCCGAGGATTTCATCCAGCAGAATGATCACCGGCACGCGGTATTTTTCGGCGAGATTGAAGGCCCGCACGGTGCCGCGGAAAATCTCGTCCATGTAGGCCGGGGCGATGGCGATGATCCAGTGGTCACCGTGGGTGCCCCAGCGTGCCTGCATCACGTCCATCTGCGACGGATGTGTCGGCAGGCCAGTGCTGGGGCCGCCGCGCATCACGTTCAGAATGACCACCGGGATCTCAGCAATGCACGCGAAGCCCAGGTTCTCCTGCTTCAGCGAGAAACCCGGCCCGCTGGTCGCCGTCATCGATTTGACGCCTGCCAGCGACGCGCCAATGATCGCGCCCATCGACGCGATTTCGTCTTCCATCTGGATGAATGTCCCCCCCACCTGTGGCAGCTTCCACGCCATGTATTCGGCTACCTCTGACGAGGGAGTGATCGGATAACCTGCGAAGAAGCGGCAGCCAGCGCGAATTGCCGCCTCCGCAACAAGGTGATTCCCCTCCCAGAGTTGGATCTTTTTGTCCAACGTCGACCTCCTCAGATGTCTCGTTTCGGGAAAACCCGGGCGTAGCGCCGTTTTCGAGAGTTAGTAGACTTTGATCGCGAAATCCGGACAGTGGATTTCGCACAACATGCAGCGGGTGCACGCTTCGGGACGCGTGACCACCACCACAGCACCAACCCAGCGGGTCGGGTCTGGCTTCATCTCGAGCACGTTGGTGGGGCAAATGTCCACACAGATGTTGCACCCCTTGCAAAACTCATCAATCACCTCGATCCGAGGCGCGGGTTTTTCCTTTTTCTTCGCCACTTTCTCAGCAGTTGCGGTCTCGGCCATTTTCGTCACCTCGCGTCGCCTTCTGAGCAGGGTAAACCCCAGGTTGGGGCAGTTACTTGCCAAGTACTTCTTTCATGGTTTTGCCAATTTCCGCGGGGCTGCGTACGACGGTCACACCGGCAGCTTCGAGCGCCTTGATCTTCTCGTCGGCCGTTCCCTTCCCACCGGCAATGATGGCTCCGGCGTGTCCCATCCGACGTCCCGGAGGTGCGGTACGACCGGCGATGAACGCAACCACCGGCTTGGTGAACGACGTCTTGATGAACTCTGCCGCTTCTTCCTCGGCTGTCCCTCCGATTTCGCCAATCAGGACCACAGCCTCTGTGTAAGGATCGGCCTCGTACAGGGCCAGCGCGTCGACAAAGGTGGTGCCCACCACCGGGTCGCCGCCGATGCCGATGCACGTGGATTGCCCCAGCCCCAGCTGTGTCAGCTGGTACACGGCCTCGTAGGTCAACGTACCACTCCGTGACACCACGCCGACGCTGCCCGGTTTGTGGATGAAGCCGGGCTGAATGCCGATTTTGCACTCGCCAGGCGTGATGATGCCCGGGCAGTTCGGACCGATCAGCCGGGTGCCGCGGCGGGTCAGGTAGTCCTTTGTCTTCACCATGTCCAGCGCCGGGATACCCTCCGTGATGCAGACCACCAGATCCACACCGGCGTCGGCCGCTTCCATCACTGCGTCGGCAGCAAAGGCAGGCGGCACAAACACCACCGAAGCGTTCGCCCCGGTCTCTTCCACTGCTTCCTTCACAGTGTTGAAGATCGGCACGCGATCATCAAACTTCTGCCCCCCTTTGCCAGGCGTCACACCGGCCACGACGTTCGTCCCGTACTCGATCATCTGCCGCGTGTGGAACGAGCCCTCGCTACCGGTGATCCCCTGGACCACAAGCCGCGTGTTCTTGTCAACCAGAATACTCAACGCTACAGTCCTCCTCTCGACGCCCTCCGCGGGGCAGTAGTTCATCTCAGGTGGAACCGATTACTTTACCTCACACCGACGCCGCTTCCACGGCCTTCTTCGCGGCGTCGCTCAGGTCTTCAGCAACGATCAGGTCGAGTCCGGACTCGCGTAGCAGCTTGGCGCCTTCTTCGGCGTTGGTGCCCTGCAAACGCACCACCACAGGCACGTTCACGCCCACGGTCTTACTGGCCTCGATCACGCCCTGGGCCACGCGGTCGCAGCGCACGATGCCACCGAAAATGTTGATCAGCACCGCCTTCACGTTCTTGTCCGACAGCAGGATACGAAAGCCGTTGGCCACCGTTTCCGCTGAGGCGCCGCCGCCCACGTCCAGGAAGTTTGCGGGGTTGCCGCCGTGCAGCTTGATGATGTCCATCGTGGCCATGGCCAGGCCAGCCCCGTTCACCATGCAGCCCACGTTGCCGTCCAGGCGAATGTAGTTGAGGTGGTATTTGGAGGCCTCCACCTCCAGCGGATCTTCTTCGTCAAGATCCCGGAGCTGAGCCAGATCAGCGTGGCGGAAAAGTCCGTTGTCGTCCAGGTTGATCTTGGCATCGAGGGCCAGCACCTGCCCGTCCCGCGTCACCACGAGCGGGTTGATTTCCGCCAGTGAAGCATCGACCCCGACGTACGCGTTGTAAAGCCCCAGGAAGAACTTGGTGGCATGTTTCACCGCGTCGCCGCTGAGGCCCAGTCCGTACGCCAGTTTGCGCGCCTGGAAAGGCGCCAGACCGATGGCCGGGTCGATGTACTCCTTCAAAATCTTCTCGGGCGACCGGGCAGCGACCTCTTCGATCTCCACACCACCTTCGGCGCTGGCCATGAACACCAGGCGCTCCGCCGAACGGTCCAGCACAATGCCAGCGTACAGTTCGCGCTCGATGTCCAGCGCTTCTTCCACCAGCACCTTGCGTACGATCTTCCCTTCCGGGCCAGTCTGGTGCGTCACCAGCTTCATGCCGATCATCTCGCGGGCGATCTTCTCGGCTTCCTCCGCCGATTTCGCCAGCCGCACGCCGCCAGCCTTGCCGCGACCGCCAGCGTGCACCTGCGCCTTGATCACCACGCGGCCACCAAGCTCCTCGGCAATCGACCGCACCTCTTCCGGCGTGAACGCCACCTTGCCCCGCGGGATCGCCACGCCGTACTTCCGCAAAATGTCCTTGGCCTGGTACTCGTGAATCTTCACCTCAGTCCTCCACCTCGCGTGTCAGTCAGAATCGCTTGTTGAGCCGCACCGTTGCGGTCGTGTTTTGCCAAAAGTCCCGAGCTTCCCTGGCCCCACGAAGAAACTACTCGCCGACCTTACGCTTGCGAAAGCGCC
>JAADFT010000036.1 GCA_013152765.1 Calditrichota bacterium
AACGGGCACGTCCAGCGACACGCCGTCTTTTCTCAAAAAGAGGTTGGAAGAAATTCAGAAGCAGAGGGGAAAGCTTCTGGACACGGTGCGGGAAGAGCGTGACGCAGTCGCTTCGCTGGCGGAGGAGATTCAGGTCTTGCGCGATGAATTCGAGCGGCGTGAAAACGCGCCCAACTGGAGGGCCTACGCCGAGTACGCCCGGGCCCGGGCGCTTTACCTGAAGAAAGTCGAAGGGGCTGTTCACTGAGAAAGTTCGTTGCGACTGCGTTTGCTTTGCGGACATTACCCGTTGAGCTTGTGGAGAGGGATTGGGAGTGAGGTTGCGGAGGAAGATTCGGCACGGACAGCTTCCTGCGCGGGATGTCGTGCTCGAAAGGAGTGAGATCTTGAAAACGTGGGCACAAAACGTTCTCACGCTTTTGTTTGTCGCCTGGGTAGGCGTGGGTAGCGCCGTTCGGCCTGTACAGGCGAGTGTGGCTCGGTCCGACACGATCCGGGTTGACACGTTGTCGCGCGCCGGGGTAGATGATGCGGCTGCGCAAATCTGGAGCATCCTGGAGAAGTACCCGGACACGGAGTTTGCGCCTACCCTCATGTTTCAGCTTGTGCAGCTCTACATGCGGGGCGCCCAGCTCGACTTCGAAGCTGCGATGGAACGTTACGACGAGCAGCTTCAGCGATTTGAAAACGGTCAAATCTCGGAGGAACCTGAGCTTCCCAAGGCGGATTTTTCTCGCGCCATCACCGTTGCCCGGGAATTGCTTCGAAGGTATCCAGACGTCTCGTTCAAGGCGAAAGTGCTGTACACGTTGGGTTTGTGTTACGAAAAAGAGGGTAACAAAACGGCCTATTTGGAGGCGTGTCAGCAGTTAGTTCGCGAGTGTCCCGACGATCCACTTGTCCCGGAGGTCTACTTTAGGATCGGAGAGTTCTACTTTGACGAGCATCGCTACGAGGACGCCGTCAAGGCGTACAGCAAGTTGCTGGACAAGTGGGAGAGCCCGTATTTCGACATGGCTCTCTACAAGCTCGCATGGTCGTACTACAATCTCTCGGACTACCCGAATGCGATCAGTACCTTCGTCTACCTGGTAGATGACCTCAACACAGTCGAACGTGCCAACCCGCAGCTGATGGGCCGGAACCCGGTCGACCTGCGAAAAGAAGCCATTCAGTACATTGCCATCAGTTTCTCAGAATTCGGCGGGGTTGCCAAAGCAGAGGATTTCTTCCAGGGTCTGGGCGGCCGCAAATGGGAGCCGGAGGTTTTTCTGCGTCTTGGTAAGGTGTACCTGGCCCGATCCGACTACGCTTCGGCTGTCAAAACACTGCGCCGGTTTCTGGCCCGGTTTCCAAATCATTCCCAGGCGATCGATGCAGCCCTCGAAATCGTGAAAGCTCAAGAGGCTGCAAGGGACCTGGTGAATGCGGACCGTTCCCGAGAGGAAATCGTAGAGATGTTTGGGCCGCACTCGGAGTGGTACAAACAGGCTCCCTCCGAGGGAAAGGCTCGGGCAGACTCCGTTGTTCAGAGCACATTGCTTGTGCTGGCACAACACTACACACAGGCAGCCCGGGACACCAAGGATGCGAGTTACTATCAGCAGGCCGTGGGTAAGTACCGACAATATCTCGAGCTTTTTCCGGATGCCCCCCGTGCGGATCAGGCACAGTTCAATCTGGGCGAAGTTCTGGTAGAAGCAGGTCAGCTCCGGCAGGCGGCAGAAGAGTACCGGCTATGCTTTGAGAAGTACGTAACCAGTCCCTACGCTGAGAAGGCCGGGTACAACCGTGTTTTCTGCTGGGCCGAGCTCGCAGACAGAGCGGCTGGCGGCGACACCACGGACGTGCAACTCTTTTCGTTCCTGGGGCAGGACAGCGTGAGAACTGTCTCCGTGCCGGACACGGAGCACGCGGAGTTGTTGCGCGCATGCCACGAGTTCGTGAACCGCTACCCCGATTCCGACAAATGGTCTGTGGTGATGCTGAAGATGGGGCAGACGCTGTTCGATGTCGGCGACTACGTGCAGGCAACAAGGGTTTACCAGGCCATTCTGGAACACGATGTCCCGGCGAATGACAAAGCCAGAGCACTCGCCATGATTGGCCAGTGCAAATTTCGGCTTGGCGACTACCTGGCTGCTGACGAATGGTTTGCCAAACTGGGTACGGCCTACGCGGACAGCGACAAATACGCGAGCCTGGCAGCCCGAATGCGTGCGTCGTCGCGGTACAAACTGGCGGTGGCTTTGAAAGACAGCGGACGCGCAGAAGACGCAGCGCGCGTGTTCGCCTCAGCTGCGGAGCTTACGCCCGACCAGCAGTTGGCGCAGGTGAGCTTGTTCGAGGCCGCAACGCAGTTTGAGAAAGCGGGCCTGACGGAAAAGGCAATTGAAACCTACCTGAAATTGGCCAATCGGTACAAGACCTCGAAGTTTGCGGATGAATGCCTGCATCGGGCGGGAATGCTGCTCGAAAGCAGTGGGGAATGGTCCCGGGCGGCTACAATTTACCTCCAGCTCGTACAGCGGTACCCGGATTCGCGATTCGCGGAACGGGCGTTTTTCCTGGCTGGCGGTTGCTACGAAAATCTGGGAGATTTGCAGCAAGCCCGTCGAATTTACGAGGACTTTACGCGTCGTTTTGGGAAAAAGGATCCCGATGACTACCTCGAAGCGCTTGTAAAGGCAGGCGAAATTGCGTTTGATTTGGGGGACGTTGGCGGCGCACGGGCAAAGTTCACGCAAGCGTTGCAGGACTACAACAACTTCCGCGTGCAACTTGTCCCGGTGGACGATTTTCTCGCTGCCAAGGCCCAGTTTTACCTTGCTGAGATCGCGTTTCGGGACTACCAGGCCGTCAAGCTGCGTCCACCTTTTGACAAGGCGTTGCGTCGCAAGAAGGACGGCTTGAACCGGGTGTTGAAGGCGTACACCGAGGCCGCGCGCTACAAGGTGGCAGAGTGGAGTACGGCGTCGTTTCACCGGATTGGTGAAGCTTTCGAGGAATTTGCCAACACGTTGCTCACGGCGCCGATCCCCGCGGGCCTGACGGACGTTCAGAAAGCCGCCTACCTGCAGAAGCTTGAGGAGAAGGTGCGGCCGTTCAAGGAAAAAGCCTACCAGGCCTACAAGAGAAACGTGGCTGCGGCGGAGAACGCGGGCATTGACAACGAATGGATTGCCAAGAGTCGGGAGCGAATGGAAGCTCTGGCGGTGCAGTTGCATCTCGACCTGGCCACGAGCCCCACTCCGGCGGACAGCGCCTACGCGGAAAAGGCTGTACCGAATACAGACACGGGGGTACAGAAGCAATGAAAGTCCCGCGGTTTGCCATGTGGTTTCTTGTGGTGTTCTTGCCCTTTGGTTTTGCTGCGGCGCAGGTGAAGAACACTGCGCCTTCTAACAACGCTTCGGGGAGCGGGAAACAGAAGCAGCAAACAGCGCGCAAACCGGTGCAGGTGCCGAAGCTGTCGAGAGAGGCGATCCGGATCTTCCTGGACAAGATCGAGATCACCGGTCGTGTGGAAAAGCCGCAGGCGATTTTCATCATCCCTGGCAGGAGCCCGGAAGTGGAAGATGTGCGGATCGACCGCAGTTTCTTCAAAGAGATCTTCCGGAAGGTGGAAATGCCAACCGGAGCCAGGAAGAAGGCGCGGCAGGTTGTGAGGTCAGACCTGATCCTCTGGTGAGGATTCGATTTGGATTTTGGGGGACGCTGGGGAAATCTAAACAGCATTTCTCGGTTCACTGAGGTCTTGTTGAAAGGCTTTTGTTCCCGCCGTGGGGCACCGCGTCGGGGATTCGGATTGGGCAGGAGGAGCTAATCCAGGAAGCGGAGTAAACATTTCAGGACAACGGACAGGTAGGAAACCCGGAAACAGGCAGAACAGGGAGGCGTAACTTGCAGTACATCTACGATGCGTTCATTCACGGCGGGCCGGTGATGTACATGATCCTGCTGGCCTTGGTGGCCGGTGCAGCGATCACCATCGAGCGCTGGATCTACATCAGCATGAGAAACAGGATCGACACGACCACCTTTGTGGCGAAAATCGCGGAGCTGGTAGAGAGCGGCAAAGCCCAGACTGCAGCTGAGTACTGCCGTAAGTCGAAGGCTGCTCTGCCGAGAATCGTGCTTGCGGGTTTGGAGAACTACGACCGCTCTCCGCGCGAGATCCAGAATGCCCTTGAAGTGGCGGCGCTGACTGAAATCCCGAAGCTCGAGAAGCGGACGGGTTACCTTTCGATGATTGCCAACGTGGCGACGCTTCTCGGTCTGCTCGGAACGATTTTCGGTTTGATCCAGTCGTTCCAGGCTGTGGCCCAGGCGGAGGCGAGCCAAAAAGCCGCCTTGTTGTCGGCAGGTATTTCGATGGCAATGAACACGACCGCCTTCGGTCTGCTGGTAGCCATCCCGTGTTTGATCGCCTACTCCATCCTGCAGGAACGGACGAACTCGATCGTTGACGAGATCAACGAGAGTGTAGCCCGGATTTACCAGCGTTTGGTTGCCGGTAAGGAGAAAAGCTGATGAATCTCCGGGCCGTACGGGAAAGGAAACAGGCCCAGCGTCGCGACACCGAGCTGAACGTGACGCCGGTGATGAACGTGTTCCTGATTCTCGTGCCGTTTCTGCTGCTAACCGCTGTTTTCGTGCGGGTGGCTGTGCTGGAGCTTTCGCTGCCTTCGCTCTCGAAGAAAAGTGCTCAAAGCAAACAGGTTCAGCCGCAACAACTGGTGCTGAACTTTCTCACCATCGGTCCTGATGGTTTTCAGCTGAAAAGCAAGGGGATGAATTTCCCCAAGATTCCGCTCAAGGACGGGAAGTACGATTTCGAGACTCTGGCGAAGCAGCTGAAGCAAATCAAGCAAAAGTACGAAGCCAGCGAAGACGTAATCATCGCTCCTGACTCGCAGATTCGGTACGAGATCATCGTCCATGTGATGGACACGTGCCGGGAAAGCGGGTTTCCGAACATTTCAATTTCCGGGTAGCGGGCCATGGGTTACTTTAACTTCGAAGAAGAAAACGACACAGCTGCGCCGATGCTGAAGCTGCCTCGGGGCAAGCGACGTCGAAGTCCGACGTTCACTCTGCGGCTGACGTCGATGATCGACATGTTCACGATTCTGCTGGTTTTTCTGCTCAAGAGCTTTTCCGCCGAGGGGCAGATCATGACGGTGGCCAAAGATCTGCGCCTGCCGGAGTCGACGGCGCAGAAGCCGCCAGAAACGGCCAGCGTCATCGTGGTCACAAACGACTGGATTCTGCTGGACGGAAACAAGGTAGCCAAAACGCAAGATGTCGCTGCTTCCAAGAGTGTCCTGATCAAGCCGTTGCATGACCGCTTGGTCCAGTTGCGCCGTTTGACGGAGAAAATCGCCAGTTTGAGCCCGGACATGCAGTTTACGGGAAACATCGCAATCCAGGGCGACAAGGCCATTCCGTTTGAGGTGCTCAAGAAGATCATGTACACGTGCGGTAGTGTTGGCTACAACAACATGTTGCTTGCAGTGACCAGGAAGGACTGATCTGGATGGCGAGGACGAAGCCGGAAAAAGTTTTACGTCTCCGGGTACAACAGAACGGGACGGTTAAAGAGCTGCTCGTCGAAAAGGGACGGGTTTTCACGATTGGGGCTGACGCCGAGAACGACGTGGTTCTGTACACGACGGCGCTGCGACCGAAGCAGCCCTTGGTTGTACCCGGTAAGTCGGCGTACCGGATCGTCGTTCCAAAAGGTGCCGACGGCGAAGTGCGGGCGGGAGACTCCGTTCTCAAGATCAGTGACCTGGTTGCTCATGGCCTTCTGCCGCGCCGTGAGGGCGGCTACGTTCTCCCCGTCTGGGATGGCAAGAGCGGTTCCTTCGAACTGGACGGTACACGCATCGAATTTGATTTTGTGCCGGCGTCCAAGGAGCTGGAATCGCTGCCCGACTACACCTGGCGTCGGGCGTTGCTCAAATCGCTTGCTGCTGAGCCCCTGCTCAAGGTGTTGTTCATCTTTTTGCTTACGGTGAATCTTGTGGCTGTCGGCAAGTTGAAGAGCCTGGACTTGCCGGAGCAGAAGCCCGTGGATCTTGAGAAGGTCCCGGAGCGATTTGCAAAATTCATCGTTCGCCAGAAGCCGCCTCAGGTTGTGGCTACCAGCGCTGGCGCCGGAGCTGAGTCTGCAAATCAGGAGCAAAAGAAGCAGAGCGGCAGCGCTGAGAAGAAGACGTCGGAGCAAAAAAAGCCGTCTGAGCAGAAAAGCCAGGGGGGCGCACAGGCGGTCGTTCAGCAGGGTATTCTCGGGCTGATCGGGGGAACCGGCGAGAGCGCGTCGAGCAGCTCGGTTGTGGATTTTCTGGTGGACAAGGGCGTTGTGAAGGAGCTGGATCAGGTGCTTGCCGAAGGTGGCGACCTGCGTGTCGGAAGACCAAACGGCAATGCAAAGGAAGGTTCCTTAGACGATTTGTTTGCCCTCTCGGACCAGCTCGACGTCAGCGACGCCGTAGGGGATGCAGGTTCCGACATCGCCGACATCAAGCTGCAGAAGGAAGGGCAGGTTCAGCTCGACAAAGTTGGCGATGTGAAGGGCTCGGCGGACGCGGTTGGTCAGCGGAGCGCACAGCAGCTGCACGCCGTTGTTGCGGCGAATCGGGGGAGGCTGGAGTACATCTACAACAAGTACCTGCGCCGCAACCCGGATTTGTCCGGTCAGATCGAACTCGAGATCACCATCGAGGCCGACGGTACCGTGTCCAATGTGCGGGTGTTGAAGTCCACCGTGAACGAACCGGGCTTTGTGAACGAGATTCTGAACATGGTGCGGCGCTGGAAGTTCCCGCCTATCCCGGAGGGCCGTGTGATCGCCGTTTACCCGATGGTGTTCTACCGGGTCAATTGATCGCCAGACCGACTCTCCGCGCGATCTCCTCGAAAATCTTTTCTCGCCACTCTTCGTCGCGGTACACGTCAAAGGTGTCGGTTTCGACAACCATGAGGGGGTACTGCTGGCTTGCCTTCCGAACCCACTTCTCGTAGGCTGTGTGGAGTTGCAGCAGGTACTCGCGGTCGATTTGCCGCTCAAATTCTCGGCCGCGTGTGCGAATGCGGCTGAGGAGCGTCCACGGTGACGCTCGCAGGTACACGATGAGATCCGGCGGCGGCAGCGAGCCCACGATGGTTGTGTACAGGGCGTGGTAGGTGGAAAAATCGCGTTCGTCCATGTGACCCTGCTCGTACAGGTTGCGCGCGAAGATCTCCGCGTCTTCGTAAATGGTTCTGTCCTGCACACAGGGCCTCTCGCGCCGCTGGATGTCGAGCAGATCACGAAACCGGTGTGTCAGGAAGAAGATTTGGGAGTGGAAGGCCCACTTTCGCATGTCTTTGTAAAAGTCGGCCAGGTAGGGGTTCTCGACCACGCGTTCGTAGCGAGGTTCCCAGCCGAACCGTTCGCTCAGCAGCTTGGTGAACGTGGTCTTGCCAGCGCCGATGTTGCCAGCAATGGCCACGAAGGGCGGTTTTTTCGGCCGTGATCTTGTCATTCGAGTAAGGATGTTTCGCCGGTCTGTTCCGGTCCTGCCCGCCGGGCGGCACTCGCTGACGTGAAAAGCCTTTGCGCAAGGGCTCTGTGGCTCGCTTCAGAGACCGTGGTGCCTGACAACTGTCGGCCTTGTTTGCTTGCTCCGGCTGCCAGGACTCAGTCGAACACAACGCTGAGCGCAGATTCCACTGCCGCGATCGGATTGAAGATTGTGGACTGGTCGGAACCCGCGAATAACAGCCCGACTGCGCGTTGACCGTCCTGTTCCACCAGCAGGGATCCGGAGTCGCCCGGAGCCGACATGTTGCCTGTGACGATCTGGTTTTCGAACAGAGCTGTGCCCGCAGCCCCGTAGCCGACTCGGACCGTGGCGTCGATCACCTGCACGGTACCCGTGGTGAGTCCCGTTGTGCGGCCACTCTTGCGTACAGCCAGACCCAATTCCGCTTCGGCGGTCCCGTGCACCTCGCCGATTTCCAGTACGGCGTCTTCGATGGCGTCCTGAGCTACGGGGCGCGCGACGGCGGCGTCGACGCGATTGGCAGTCTCGAGAGTTTGCAGTTTCACGGGCACGAGGCGCCACGGCGAGGCCAGGAGTCGAGCGAACAGATTTGCGGTGCGGGCAACGAAACTGGCCGTAGAACAGGTGTCGCCATTTCCGCCGCCACCGGTTTCGAACTGAATCGGCACAAAGCGAAGCAACTCAGCAATCCGGTCGGCGGGATTTTGGCCGCCGTCCGCGGGGCCGGGTTGAAGAATGGCGTCTCCGGGACTCGCCTGGTTGCTGTTCGCCAGCACGTGATTGTTAGACAAAATCAGGCGCTCGCCGGTTTGGGCGTCGCGGACAACTGCACCGAACGTGCCCGCAGTGATGGCCCAGTGGCCGATGCTCACCCCAGGTGGCGCTGGTCGCCAGCGCTCCGTCCGGCTCTTGTAGGCTACGATTCGACCAACCTGTTTCACGTCTGTAGCAACGCCGCGGATTTCGGAAGGGACGACGTCCCGCTTGGCGAGAGCAGAGAGGGGAAGCTTTTTCTCGACCAGGACGACCAGCGAAATGTCCTGTGTACGTAGACCGTGTTTTTCTTTGTAACCAATCCCGACGCCGACAACATTCGCCTTCCGCAAGAGCTCGCGCGCCGCGAGTCTCTTGATCCTCTGCACCTCCTCCCGTGAACTCATGTTGCCTCCTTCCGGGCACGGCCCGTAATTTCACCCCTTCGACCTGACGGTCAATTGTCGCGAAGAATCTACAAAAACACCAAACACTTCGCAACCGCTGGGTCGAGGAATGTGAGCGCGGGACCATTTTCGCGCCGGTAAACGTGGTCACGAAGGAGGGGGTAACCTTTTGACAGGCATCATTTCGCAGCCACAGCCCGGATCGGCGAAACGTGCGCAAGTTCAAGTTTTCCGTTTGCTTTTTAACGGGTCATCGGTTATATTTTCAGTTCCGATGGAAGCTGACTACGCACAAATTCGCCAAAACCTCGAGCGCGTG
>JAADFT010000037.1:0-1178 GCA_013152765.1 Calditrichota bacterium
AATGTCGGAATGACACGGTCTGGCTGGATGTGCTGAGTGCTGGCGACGGGAAGAAACGACTGGAACTCACAGCTGTAGACTCCGCCGGCAACGTGAGTTCTACCATGTCCAGCACAATTGTCCTTGACACGCGACCACCCGAATGGGATGCGCAACAAAGCGGGGCGAGCTCACGCCGTCTGTTTTGCCAAAAGGTTTTTCGGAGTAAGGGGGACAGTGTTTGGGTGAAAGTTGGCGCGCGCGATGACCGCGGACTGGCGGGTTTTGCCTTTGTGGTGGAAGAGCCGAACTGGTCTAATGGCAACGGAATGACTGTCTGGATGGTTCAGGACAGTGTCTGGTCGTGTGAGGACTCGATTTCCGTTCGGTTTCAAACCACCTCGGACACATTCTACGTTTACGGTCTTGCTTTTGACAAAGCAGGGAACTGTTCGCGAGTCGATTCGGCGCTGGTGTATGTTACGCGCCCGCCGGAAGTCAGCCTGACGGTTTTTGACGCTCGGGATCCTCAGGACAGCGTCTACGTGAACTACCCTGTGCAAACATGTGTCGGCGGAGCAAACCGGGACAGCGTTCTGATTCGCCTGAGTTGGGCGCGGGTGGATTCAATTGTGATTCAGCACGGTGCCGAGAGTTTTCGCCTCGTCGTGCCTGCCTACACCGGGAGCACGGAGGTCCGTACGACAATTGCGTCTCGTTGCGGCGTTTCGTACTACGACAGCCTGACAGCTCTGGCTTATCAACTCGGCGTTGTTGGAGCAAGGCGAACTTACATTTTTGTTGTAGATCACCAGGCGCCATCCGTGCAAGCGGTTGAAGTGGTCTCCGGTCCCAATTCGGCGGAGGTGGTGCCTTTCGTGAGCCAGCCAGAAGCATGGGTACTGGTACGAGCTTCTGACGCTGCTCCAGCCAGGAAAAGTCGAGCGATTTTGGTGTAGAGCGGGGCACTCGCCGAACACTTACAATCTTTCGCCGGACGACTCCACCGTGGTTGGGGACCAGGCGTGGTACCATTTTACCCTGCCGAAAGACAGCACAGGGTGGTGGTACTTTGGAGCCAAAGCCTGGGATGGCGGAGATAATGAATCCCCGCTGGCAACGGGGAAGGTGGATTACCGGGTCGGAGGCGCAGCGTTTTGCTACCCGAACCCGTTTACGCCGCCTCGCGAGCGCGTAGC
>JAADFT010000037.1:1224-14623 GCA_013152765.1 Calditrichota bacterium
ATCTACGACGCATTTGGCTACCTTGTTTGGAAAACAACTACTGTGGTGTCGAAGGGCGTCGTCGATGGCGCAGGGCCTTCAGGCGGTGTTTCGTGGGACGGCAGAAACCTGGCAGGTGACCTCGTGGCCAGTGGCGGTTACATCTGCCGAATCAAGACGCCGGACGGGCGCACAGAGACGGTGAAGATCGGGGTGGTTCGATGAGAAGGCGCCTGAACAAGAGGCTGCAGGTTGCTGCGCTGGCAGTCCTGCTGCCGTCGCTGGCACTTGTGAGCACTGGTCGAGCTCAAAACTACGGAGGCTACGGCGGCGAACTCCTCCGCTACGGCGTGGGAGGACGTGCAACGGGAATGGCCGGGGCCTTCACCGGAGTAGCGGACGACGCCAGCGCCATTTTCTACAACCCGGCTGGTTTGGTGCAAGCCGACCGAGCCACCCTGGGCCTCTACCACGCCAGATTGTTCTACGACGTTTCGTACAACTTCTTTTCCGCTTCTTACCCGCTTTACAATGTGCTCAGACAGGGTGACAAACTTGTCCTGGGACTGGGCTACGTTGGTTTTGGCATGAGCGGCTTCGAACGCCGCGAAGCTGGCACTCACCGCTTGATTGGTCACTTCGAAGACACGCAGGCAAGCTGGTTGTTACCCGTGGCGTACGACTACTTACGCCCGTGGGGCCGACTGGGTGTGGGCGGTCAGCTTGTCGTTTACCGACACAGCATCGCTGGTTACCAGGCTCAGTCCACAGGTTTGGATCTTGGGCTGCTTTTTCAGCCGCTTTGTCTTGGTCAATCAACCGGTTTGGCAAATTTGCCGGGTGTGGGGCGCTGGTTCGACCTGGAGCACCTCATGAGGTGGCGGGTCGGCTTGGTTTTGAAAACCCGTGGTTCGATCAAACTGAAAGAAAGTGCTGAAGACCTGCCAAGCTCGCTTCATTTCGGAATCAGCCGTTCCATGATCAAGCTGCCTCTGCTTCCCGGTAGGGCGCTGCTCGGTTTCGAAACGAGCCGGCTGCTCGGTGCCGGAAGTGGGTGGCGAACGGTGGTAGGTGGTGAGTACGCGGTTCCCGTTGGCTGGGGAGTAACCGGCTTCTTACGTGGTGGTTACCGTGTCGGCAAGGCAGGCCAGGGGCGGCGGACTGTGTTCGGTTTTGGCGCTCATCTGGCGCCTGGGATTCTTTCCGGCATTCCTGCGCTTGAGGGAGCGGATTTCGATTTTTCTCTGGACGAAAACACCGCTCTTGCACAACGCGGTGCCAATTTCTTTCTGACGCTTCGCTTCGGCCTGAGCCGCGAGGATGTGTGGCAGTACCGGAGCAACAGCGAGCGCGACTGGTCACGCATGAAGAGCGACGTCCTGCTTCGTCTGCTGACATGGCACGGACGGGACTTGCGCTTGCTTACAAGCGATTCAGCGGCTGTACGAGTGGACGCGTTGTACCGCGATGGGCAGGAGGCGGGTGCTGTCACCGGAGTGGCCGAAGAGCTGATGAGCCGGGTGAAGCGAGGCTCTCCGTGGTACGACAGCTTCGAAGATTTTGTTGGACGTATTTGTTTGCCAGTGCCAGCTCTTTGCGCCGGTCTGTGCTCGGGCGGGAGCGAGTCGCTCCGGGAACTGCTGGTTGACTTCGAACAGGCCAGGAGCTGGAGCCGGGCCCAGCTGCCCGACATTCGCAGAAAGGTGCACAAGATCTGCAGGCCAAAAAATCAGGACTGCGTCGGGGCGCTTGTACAAATCGCACTTCTCGGAGACGACAGGACCCTGGCACAACAACTTCTTGGTTGTGTGCCTGCGGACAGCGCAACCTTCTACGGTGCCCTCGTCAATCATGATGAGAAAGCTTTAGCTGACGAGGCGGCCACGTCGTCGAACGTTTACCACCGCGTCTACTTCCGCTTTGTTTTGGGTGTGAAACGAGGAAGCGTCGCATTTCTGGATTCGGTGAGACAGAATCCAGTGTCGTGGCAGTTTGCGTGTTGTGCTTACCCGCGGACATCGCCTTACGTGCCAGACGGTACACTGGGTGACGACGCCGAACTTCTTTCTTTGTGTTTGAACCGGTCTTTGTCCCCAGGACAGCGGTGGGCAGGAATTCTGAGCCTTTACCACAGAATGCCAGGTTCTTCCGCCGGTCGTTTAATTGCCAAAACTCTGAAAGAGACTGGGTCGGATTTGGATGGATTTGCCCGAACGGTTGTTAGCTGGTACAACGCTCACGTAACGCCTTCGGGAATTCTTTGGGATGCGGCTTTCTGGCAGCGTAAGCCAGCGAGTTAGGAATCGCTGGATGCCAGGGAGTCCGACGTTCGTGGACCGGGAGCTTGCAAAAGGTCTAAGGGAGGCTCAAGTTCTGATTGCTCATCCTTGACAAGCGGTTCTCTTTGCGTAGGTGAGACCGTGGTCCTCGGATGAGTCTTCGATTTGCCGATCCGAGAATGTGACGCCGGGTTGCTTTTTGGCGAGAAGTGAGGAGGAACGACGGAATGCTTGAGAAGACAAGTCGGGCCGTTGGCCTGTTGGCTTTGGTCGCTGGAATGCTGCTTGCTGGCACCGGCAGAAGCCAGGCGCAGAACACACCGAAAGTTTTTCGGTGTTTGCAGGGTGCCGGGCAAAGCCAGGTTCTGGACTTTGCAGCCATGCGTGAGCAGTTCGCCGGTGGCCAGGTCACGGTCAGGGCTCACCTCGGCGAAGGTGGCACCGTTGCAAATGCGGAAATTCTCCAGGAGGCTTTACGGTCCGGAACGGAGAAGTTCTGGAATACGGTGGCCACGATTATCGGAACCTGGCGCTACTCTCCGGAGGCTTACACACTCCCGAGCTACATTGACTACACGGTCATCTTGCCCCGGCCAAACGAACTTGGCTCCGGTACCCTTGAGATCAGCACAGCCAATCTCGTTTTGAAACCGGGCTGGACGGTGAACATCGATCGTCCGGAGGACCTTGCCAACTACGCAGGACTCGCTCGCACGGATGTTGTGCTCACCAGCTTTCCCCCAAACGTCAGGCCGATGGTGACCGGCTTGATTTCGTCGACGATCGAGAATCTGCGCGGGTTCAAGTGGGTGTTCCTGGTTCTGGCCATCTTTTCCGGGATTGTGTTGATTGTGGGGGCCGTGCGCGTTCTGTATCCCTGGTACCCAGGTGGAATCAAAGCTGTGCGGCCGCTCAGCGGGCAACTTCAGTTTGGCAAAGAGCCGAAGATAATCGCCGAACTGCGAGAGCTCTGGGTGAGCGGCATCGAGGGGTCGCGACTCGGTGAACCGGACGAACTGCCTTTCGGAGTAGACGATCTCGATGGGTTGCAGAAACTGGTTAATGCTCCGGACAGGCAGAGTTTCTTGGAGGTGCTGAAAACGGTCGAGTCGAATCCCTTGCTCCTGCCGGCGGAAGTGGAAGAGTGGCGCAAGATGCTGGTTTCGGAGAGTGCGGGGAAGGAGGCAGAAGAACTGAGGCAACGGCTTCAAGCGGAGGTTGAGAAGAAACCCGCTGAGAAGCGCAAACTTTACGAGAAAATGCTGTCGGTAGCCAGCGGTCTGGATGACCTGCTTGAGCTCGCCGCTGAACTGGGTGTACCAGTTAAGAAGGCGGAAAAGCGCGCGAAAGACGAAGTGCTGGAAGAAGTCAAGGCGACCCTTGCTGAAAGACTGCGGCTTGCCAAGAAAATTCTGCTGCGCACACCTGGAACCATTCTGAGTCAGACTGAGAAGGCTGAGATCCAGAACATGCTTTGGGAGCTGTTCGGCAAGTCGCGAGTGGAAGAGGCGTTGCGCCGCGTGCGGCGTTACCTGACTGGTAATGGGGGTAAGCCAGCGCGCGCTGCCGATTTGTTCCGGGTTTTTGAATCGGGTCTTCAAAACCACCTGGTGAATGAGAACCGGGAGGTGGCATCGAACGAAATCGACCGGGCCATTGACCGCACGCTCGGCGTAATCGTCGACAACCGCAAAGCAGCGCTCGAGTGGCTGTGGGCGCTGGGCGGTTTGTCACCACTGCTCGGACTTTTCGGTACGGTCTGGGGCATTTCGCAGGCTTTCGGTAAGATTCACCGCATCCAGAACATGAAGCACGTGCTGCACAGTCTGGCGGGCGAAATCAACGTGGCTCTGGCCACAACGATTGTTGGCCTTGTGATCGCAGTGGTTCTGGTGATTTTCTACTACGGACTGAAGACGCGTGCCGACGCTGACGCGCTGGCTATCGACACCTACTTCACTGAAATTACGAACCGAGTTTAACCGCTTGCCCTTGGTTGGCGCATGAATAATCTGGTTCGAAAATTCGCAGTCGGCTTGGTTTCCCTGGCGGTGTTCTGGGCGGCTGGACTGAGGCAGGTGGCTCTGTCGCAGGAATCCCCGAAGTTCGCGATTTGCGTCACGCAATGTGCCACCGAAGACGGTGGCGTCGTTTTGGGGTGGAATCTGCTGCAGGCGCACCAGGACGACCAGGGCAATTGGATTGTGACCGCGGAAACGGTTGATCCGCCGCCGGAAGGGATCGTCTTTACCGTGGAGCACAGACGCAATAGCTCTGTGCTCGAAACGTTCTCAGTTAGACCTGACGACTTGCCGGTGCATTTGTCTCCCAAACAGGGCGTCCAGGGTGGCGACCAGTTCTGGGTGAGCAGCAACGATCCGAACGACGTTACCCCGGCGATCAACCAGAATCTCTCAGAAGACGAACTGCCCTGGGGTGTTGCTCAGATTGTAGAAACGCCACAACGGCATCCGCGCGGTGGGCTCATTTACTCGAGTTTGCGGAAACTCGGAGGGTACACGGCTGACACGCTGTCGAAAGGGCGTGCCATCGGTAAGGTGCTGCTTGTGGTTTTCCTGCTCGGACTTTTTGGGGCAGTTCTCCTGACGTGGCGGGTCTTTTGGGATCCGAGCATTCACCCCTCAGTCCTGAACTACTGGAAGCGTCGTTTCCGGATTGACTTTGAAGCAGCTCTGCGAGACCTGACCGGCAGGGGCGAGATGCCGCGTGACCGACTTGGCTTGCTGTTTCTCGACGTCCTGAGTGGCATCCGGTTTGAGGAGCTCGCCAGCACGGACTACGCCGGGGAACTTGACAAACTTCAGCGCCGGCTGGCGGACCGTGTGGAGAACGAAGCAGCGCGTCTCACGTTCGGGGTGCACTCGTCCTTTCCGGGCTTTCTGCTCCGAAACAAGAAAAAGCCGGAGAAGCCCGCTGGCGTAAACTCAGCAGACAGCTCAAAGACCAGAGCGGCAACGAGCTGGCTTTTCTCGCTGGACAGCCTGTGGGGGCTGGCGGTGATTTCTCCGCTTTTGGGTCTTCTGGGGACGGTGACGGGCCTGTCGGATTCTTTCCGGCGTGTCAGTCAAACCCCTGTCGGCAGCTCGGTGCCGGGGTTGCCAGGGGGAGCGGCTGGCAACCCGATCAACGTGCTGGCGGGTGGAATCAACGAGGCACTTTACACGACGATTGCCGGACTCGCTTCCGGGATTGTTCTGATTCTGGTGTACTACGCCATTGGCTACCGGGTCAACAAAATCCACCGGCTCATGCAGGAAGCTGTTGACACGTTCATGGACGCTCTGGCTCACCAGCTCGAGAAGATGAAACTACAGGCGGAGAAGCCATGAGGCAGAGGCGTTACCAGCGGGAGAAAGAAATGCGTGAGCCGGAGAAGACTCCGCTCATCGACATGATTTTCCTCCTGCTCATTTTCTTCTTTGTAAGTCTCTCTGTGATCATGAGCGAAAGCGCACGGGTACCGACGGGAAATCCCAAGAAGGAGGCGGTGCCACTGCTGCCAGAGGTGGCTTCTACGCAGGCGGTTCCCACGGAAGGGTACATCGTGGTGGAGCTTTACGACATCGCCCAGTTGCCTGCTCAGTTGAGAGAAATGCTCGGGGAGGCTCGGCAGAAACTCGCGCGGCTTGCAGCACTGGTTCCGGGAACGGCATCTCCTCCTGCGGTTCCCACATCGGGCGTGCTCTTTTGCGTCGGGTTGAGAGACCGGGACGACTGGGTTTTGCAGGCTTACCTTCGCGATGTGCTCAAGACTCCTTTGGATCCGCCGCCAACTACAGTGCAAATCGCCAGCCTTCTACGCCGTTTTCCTCTGGCTGTGCCTTACAGTCAGGTACGAGGCACGGAAACGTTGTCGCGGCTGGCGAACGCAATTTTGCAGGAGTCGGGTAACGAGGTGCCGCCGCTGCACGCCAGAGTGACGGCAAAAGTGCGGAGCGTCGCTTTGCTGACACTCTACGATCTGGTGGCCCGGCTGGGGCTTTCGCAAGAGGATCTGCGGATCCGGGCCATCGGAGGATCCTGACCCGGACGAGGTGCGTTGTGCGTGGCAATGCGAAGGTTGTTTTTCTGGCAGGGGAGATGTCGCGTTTCGGTCAGGAGGTCAGATCACGTGGGAATCGGAAGAAACGCGTGATCTGTGGGAAGAGGTAAGCTAACATTTTCGCTCTGCTGCGATGAATTTGACAGTGTGGGTTCTGTGAACCCACATCAGAAACGCAGCAAGCTTTACTGCGAACTCAGGAATCGGGTAACGGATGGCGAACTACTCAACTGGCAGCACCGGCAGGAAGGTTGAGCTCACGCCTTTGATCGACGTGATTTTCCTGCTGCTCATCTTCTTTCTGGTGACGCTGAACATCATTCCGATTCTCGGCGGACAGGGCAAGCAGGAAGTCGCTTACCCCCTGCGCGCTTTGAACGCGGAAGATGTGAGTCGCGCGACCCTGCTGGTGGAGGTGTACCCGACGACGGCGGGGCCTTTGATCTACCTGGCAATTCCGGCTTCCTGTGTTGCCGGTGGAGGCGGAGGCGGGATCCCGCACCTAAAGCAGATTCTGTCGGTGCTGCAAACGGACGGGCGGTTCACCACGGGCGAAATTTCTGCGCTCAGCAGCGGCGCGTTTGGCAAGGTCGTGTTCCACTCGCCTTCTGGACTGGCACGGGCAGTGAACACAACGCTGATGACCGACGCGGTGGTCTTCTGTGATCCCCGCCTGCCGTTCGAGAAGATTTCGGAAGTGATTTCCGTGCTGCAAAGCAACGGTCTGGCTGTGCGAGTTGTCCCGATGGCATTGCAGTCGGTGAGCAGCCACTGGGAAACGGTGATCACAGGGGTCCAGAAGATCTACAAGAACTAAAGGAACCTGTGGCGGGAGATTCTTCCGCGGGCAGGTTGCTGCGGCTGCTACTTGTTAAGATTTGAGGATTCAGGGAATCCCAAAGTCGTGAAAAACGAAAAGAAAAACCTGAGCGTTCCGGACGTCAAGAAGAAAATCCGGATCACACAGTTCGTGGTTGCCGGTGTAATCCTGTTCCTGGTGCTGGCGTACGTTTGGGGCACGACGGTTGTCACCGAGCGAACGTTTTCGGTCAACTACCGTGCGTGCCCGACGAAGCTCGAAGGGTACCGTGTGATTCAATTGCCGCTGACGCAGGTGTGGCAGTACCTGTTCGAAGTTTCAAACCCGGTACCACTTCGGTGGCAGGATCTCCAGATGCGCCGCGCCAAGATCAACCTGGTCATCAATTTTAACACGACAACGCCGGGTGGAAATGCTCGAGCGGTCTGCAATCTTGCTCAGGCAACGGGAAGTGCGGCGGTGGACCGACGGGTACAGCAGTGGTGTGCCGAAGTGAGCAACCAGCTCGAGTACAAAGCAGTTGGGTTAGGGGTGTGGCGGTTGCGCATTTTGCTGGACGGCGTAACCAAACACGCATCCGTAGAGTACCTGAGTTGCGGTGACGGTCTGCGTCCGCCAAGCGGTTGCGTGCGGTTTTGCGTTTCGGACCAGCCCCAGTACAACATCGACGTGTTCCCGTTCCCCGTGCCACGGCACGTCTCGAACGTGACGTTTCGGCAAGCCGGTGTTTGCAAGGTTTGCCAATGATGCGACGTACGGCTAAGGTCTCTTAGATGAACAGATTCGGAAGACAAATCGCAGCAGGTCTCATTTTCCTGCTTGCAGGTACCTTCAGCGGGATCGCTACCAGGTCCCTGGCGCAGGGGTGCGACTTTGGCGATTTCCAGCGGCGTGCCGTGGCGACGGTTGGCAATTTCGTCTCCTCGCCGTCCTCGGGCGTCGAAAATGCTCTGCAAGAACTGGCCACTGAGGGGGACCGGTGCGCGAGTTCTTTGACGGGATTTCAAGAATTTCTGGCTCACTACCTCACCGGGTATTTGTGGTACAGCTTGGGTGTTGCGAGGGCAGATGCCAGAAGCTTTGAGCGGGCCGAGTCTCATTTCCGCAATGCTGTTCGGACGTACGATGCCTCGTTTGACCGGGACGAAATGCTGCAGACGGCCCGGCTGATGATCGGCTGGTCTCTGGCGAGACGGGGGGATTTGTCCGGGAATCTGGATCTCCTTGACCGGGCCGCCGGTGCTTTGGCGGCTGTACGCAGCCCTCTGGCGACGGATGCCTTGTTTTTGCGCGGCCTCGTTCGTTTGCGCCAATCAGAGATTCTGTTTCGATCGGCACTGGCGGGCGCATTCGGTGCTGCGCTGGACTCCGCCGTCACAAGTCTCCGGCTTGCTGTTGACGATCTGAACCGTGTTCAAAATACTGCCCGAAACGCGTCTGTACGCGCTGCAGCTGCGTACTGGGCAGGCGAAGGCGGTGTGCTTCGCGCTAAGGTGCAGGCTTCACTCGCTTTGCAGGGCAAAGGCACACTCCTGGACAAAGAGCTCGCGACTCTCTCAACCAGTTTTGACCAACTGACTCGCAACAGAGGGCTTGACGCTTCCACTCGCAAAGCCAGCCAGGTAGCCTGGGTGTACACGCAGCTCGCCAACGGAGTGGCGCGTCTGCTCCGCGACCTCAATTTCCACTCGCCCCGGAAAATCGACCTGAACGCCGTAGGAGTTGTGGCGAATCCGGCGGATTTTTGCGGCTCACTGCCGACGACTGAGGGCGCCAGTTGCCTCACTTATTTCGGTGCTTTGTTTGGGCTGCGACCGGGTGTTTCCTTCGATGGCATGGCGTTAGTGGTGAGCTCGTTTTCTGGCGGGACTGGGCGAAGCTGCACAACTACATGATTTTCGGCAACGTCTGGAACCTGGGGATGTCGGTCCCGAATCTTGCTTCGTGGTTCTCGGGTACCGACGGACGCGTGAAACTCGAGGATCTCTTCACGAATGCAACGCTTCCGGGTGTCCAGGAGGCTGTGGCGACGGAGTACCAGTGGGCTCGGGCCGTTGTGAGGGCTGCACTGGGTAACCCCGTTGTCAATTTGCCGTCCAAACCCAGCCAGATCTGGCCGGTTGCGATTGCTTCTACTTTGAGAAACGTGGCGCCTCTCAGTAAAGTCAGCAGGCAAGCTCTGAACCTGATCGCTCCACCGTCGCCGTTGCCTAATCTGGCAGTTCCTGACAAGGTCCGCGAGTCGGTGCGAATGTGCATGACTCTCGGAGGGCTGCTGGGCCGACGGTGGTACCGTTACGGGTTTTTCTTGCTTCAGTACCCGCAGGCACGCGACGCATTCGGTTCGTTGCAGCCAATTCTTGTCGCTCTGACGCGGTATTTGGGCTCCGACGCCACCGTACGTGACGCTGTAGCCAGTCAGAGTCACCAGGAATTGTGGAAGATCTACAAAGGATCGCACGATTCGAACTCCAAATTCGCGGCTTTGTCTGCGCTGGCGGTGATTCACCTGTTTCAGGGGGATCTGTGCGACTCAGGACCTGGCCAGGATGTGGCTTCCGCCTGCCACGATCATGCCGCTGAAAGTCCGTTGTTTGCTTACGCCGGACAGTATTTTTGCAACATTAGCGATCTTTCAAACGGAGTCCTTCAGGTTGCGCGGTGTCAGGTGAACCACTACCCCGACCTTGGCTACCAGTGGTGGAATTTCAAGGTCCAGAACGGGCCGGTTGCAGCGACCTGCGAAAGCCCTGCCAACGTGCCGAACGAGTACCGGGCGGACTGGTGGATCCCGGAGTTTTCTCATTTGAGTCCGTCGCGTGAGTTGTACATTTCGTTGCGGCACAAGCTGGCAATGTTCTGGCTGGCGTTGTCGCCGGCGCCAGGCATGCCCACGTTGTGGCGCCCCCAGTTGTTGACGAGCCTGCACACGCCGGGACCGACGGAATTTCGCGTTCAGGCGCAGATTCCAGTGTCGCTGGAGTTCGGTCTTCCGGGCGTGACGAAGCACGTTGTGCTCACCATGAACGACCAAACGGTTGTGAACGAAGCTGTGACTGATGCCTCGTTGAAGCTGCAGTGCTTTTCAGGGCAGCCTTACGGCATTCTGGTCTGGGCCGATGGCATGTGGCCGCGGTTCGTTTCGGTCACTTTCTCGACGCCTGGCGAGACAAAGCGGATTGACCTGGTCCGGGCGCCCCAGCAGGACCCCGGGAACGTCAAGACCTACGAGACAGACGCTGCTGGACGCATGCCCCTGTGGTGGCAGGGCAACACGGTTCTGTGGCTGAGCGAAGGGGGCTACACAGCTCAGCTTGGGGCAAATTCCTACAGCGAGAGCGGTGCCGGCGGGAGCGGCGTGCCTGCCAGGGCAGTTGTTCTCGGTGGAGAAACGTTTGTTCTGGACGCAGTCCAGAACAAGTTGGTGCGTCAGAAAGATGGGCAAGCCTTTGCACTGCCAGCTGAAATCGGTCGGGTTCGCGACATTGCTGCGGACGGAGGCCGTCTCTACGTTCTCGGGGAAAACGGCAAGCTCTCGGTCCTGGCTGCGCCAGACTTAGCCGCTGAACGTACCCTCGACGTTCCGGAACTTTCGGTCTCGGTTTGTCGGTTGCCGGGTTCGGTGTGGGTTGGAGATCTCGAAGGCCCGGTAATTTGGGCTTTTTCGGATGACGGAAGCATATTCAGACTCCTGGGCGTCGAGGCTGCTGTGGCGGATGGGCTGGTTGCGCCGTCACGGATTCTGTTTGATGAGGCGAGCAACTACGCTGGCGTGGTGGATTTGCTGAGCCATAAGCTTTTCTTCTTCTTGCCAAATGGTGAATACGTCGGTTCAGTGAAGCTGCCCTCCGAATTGGACTGGGACTGGTTGAGCTGGGAGTTGGGAAAAGGCGGATTAAGCGTACGGTACGGTGTGCCGGGAGCCATTCGGGAAGCGATTTACCAGCCGGGCGGCACGTACGCTTTTCGACCCACCGGGAACTACGAAGTTCCGGAACAACCGCCCACGATTCCAACTGGTGGATGGATCGTAGTGCGTACCACCTGGTAAGGGGCTCTTCGCTTCAAACGAAAATGAAGCGGGGGAAAGTGGAAAATGGGAGCTTCTTGCTTGCTGTAAATAGCACTTCGCGCGCCACATCTGGATGACCCCCACCCCTGCAGGACGACACCTGCACCGAGGCACACCGACTGGTTTTTTCCTGACAGTAGCGGCCCTCTCGGGGCGTAAAATCCCCCTTGTCCAGTCCGCGTTCCTCTTCGCATCTTCAACTTCCGTACAAATGCCCAGCTCCGGGGCGCACCAGTAAGTGCCGGGTTCGGCACAGGTGCAGATGCCTGGACCTGTGTGGGGGGCTTCTTACCGCAACAGCAGCAAACCCAGCAACATGATGGTGCCGCCCGCGACGAAGATGCTGATCGGGGATTTCAGAATGTTCTTGCCGCCGGGATGTGCGGAAAGGCTCACTGGTGGCACGATCACGAAGAACAACACTGTGAGAACCGAAGCCACCAGAACCAGAATCAGGTTGGCGAGGCTCATGCTTGGTCTCCTGACTGGAGTCGACGTTCCGATGCTTTCAACACTCTTATCGACTTCCCGACACCGCGGTTGAAGAGGACGTGAACAGGTGGAGGAAGAGGACGTTTTTGCCGGGTGGTGGTTCATTTCTGAGACAAGCTCATCCAAGTGGTGGGAACTGAGCAGCAGTTTAGGACTCGTTGTAGGTACCGAGCGCGTCTGCTGTGCTGGATGAACTGGTTTGTCGGGTCAGGAGTAGCCTGCGCCGGTGAATTGGACTGGACGCTTGCTTTGAGAAAGGCGTTGGGAAACCTGTGAAAAACTTCGCGAATGGTAGAACAGCAGCGGCGGGGAGAACACAGACAGTTTCGCAGGAGCACCCGCACCGTCCCGTCAAAAGTAGCCGAGCGGACTGCAGGGAATCGTCTGGCTCCGGTTGGTGAAGCTAATTGAATCTAAGCAGGGGTGCCAACTCGTTGGATGCCTGCGCTTTTCACCCATTTAGGCTTCAGTGGTACTGGACCTGAACGGGTACCGGGTCCGAAAACGGCTTCTGGCGGTTTTGGCCCGAAGCTCTGCGTATTCTGTGTCACTGCAGTTTGTTGCCCCTTCTTTCAATGCCCTCACAAAATGCAGAGCTCACGAGGTTCTACTAAGACCAAACCAGTCTGAGACGAGCTTTCTTCGCGCAAGAGTGTGAGGGGGCCGTTTTGCTTTACTTTTTCAGCCGCAAAGCGTAAATTGCGCAGGTGCAAAAAGCAGAACCAGGTGGACGAACCAGGAGGACAGAGCACAACGATGATTCGTCTGGAAGGGAAAGTGGCTTTGATCACGGGGGCTTCTCGTGGAATCGGTTTCGCAACGGCAAGGCTCATGAGTGAAGCCGGCGCCACGGTTGTGCTGAACTACAATCGGACAAAAGGGCCTGCGGAAGAGCTGGCGCAGCAGATCAAGAGGTCAGGAGGCAAGGCCCTGGCGGTGAAAGCGAATGTCGCAGACCGCGGGGAGGTTGAGGCCATGGTGGACACCGTGATCCGCGAGTTCGAGCGGATCGACATCCTGGTGAACAACGCCGGCATCTGGACCTACGGGGAAATCGACACCATGCCGGATGAGGTGTGGGACGAGACGATGGACATCAACCTCCGGGGTGTTTTCTACTGCACCCGCGCGGTTGTGCCTCACATGAAACGTCAGGGGGGTGGGCGAATCATCAACTTGTCGAGCACGGCCGGTCAACGGGGCGAGGCGTTTCACTCGCACTACGCTGCGACCAAGGGTGCCATCATCAGCTTCACGAAATCCCTGGCCGTTGAGCTCGCTCCTCACAACATTCTTGTCAACGCTGTGGCTCCGGGCTGGGTGGACACAGAAATGTCTGCCGAAGCACTGGAGCAGGAAGGGGACAAGATAACGTCCATCATCCCCCTCAGGCGGCCAGGCAAAGCGGAGGAGATCGCTGGACCAATTCTGTTCCTCGCGTCGGACCTGGCCTCGTACATGACTGGTGAGATTGTAAACGTGAACGGCGGCAACGTGCTCTGTGGCTGAGCTCTAACGTCGCATTCGGAGCGCGGTCTGGGGGCTGAGACGCAGGAATCAACGGGAAAAGCTTCGCGTCTGCAGGTCGAGAAAAGGCGGGATGTTGACGGGCCCTTCGGGCATTCGATCCCGGTGGTGTAACACTGGTCCGAACGCGAGCGGTGTTTGGCCGCCTGCAAGGACGAAGAGGATTT
>JAADFT010000038.1 GCA_013152765.1 Calditrichota bacterium
CCGCGGGAAGTCGCCCAACAGCTCACGCAAGCGCTTGCTTACAAACCAAAAGGCAGCAGCAAGCTGCCGCACTCCAAAGTCCATGAACAAATTTACCCCAGTGTTACGTCCAGGTACAGCATCACCAGGACGCCGATCATGGTGCCGAGCGTAGCGAAACGTTCGTGGCCCTTTCGGTGCGTTTCGGGGATGATTTCGTCGCTGATTACGTACAGCATGGCTCCGGCCGCGAAGCCCATCGCGTACGGCAAGATCGCTTTCATCGCGGTCACGGCCCAGGCACCCAAAATGGCGAGCGGGATTTCCACCAGTCCCGCCCGAATGCCCACCAGGCTGGCGTACCAGCGCTTGCCCATGCCCGCGTTCATCGAGGAGATCGACACCGCTAAACCTTCGGGGATGTTCTGAAAGCCGATGGCCATCATGAGCGCAAAGGCATCGCCCAGATTGCCCGAACCGAAGCCTACGCCCACCGCCAGACCTTCGGGCATGTTGTGCAGCGTGATGGCAATGATGAAAAGCCACACCGCTTTCAGACGATCGGTGTGTTTTCCTTCCTCACCCATCACGAAGTGCATGTGAGGAATCAGGTGGTCGGCAGCGTCCAGAAAGATAACGCCGATGACGATACCGATCATCACAGGCCAGATGCCACCCGCGTCAATGCCCGGCAGAATCAGGCTGGTAAAGCTCGCTGTAAGCATCACCCCGGCGGCAAAACCAAGCGACGTGTCCAGAAAACGGTCGGACACATCCTTAACGAAGAGAACAAGAAGCGCCCCCACCGTGTTCAGAAACGTGATGACGAGTCCCCCGACGAGACCCTGGACAATCGGGTTCGTCCCGATGTGTGTCAGAAACCAGTTTTCAAATGCCGCCAATCCCTTCCTCCAGCGCTCGTTTTATTCTCGAGTCGGTCAGAGCCGCGTCAGACCTCGCCGCTGCGGTCCCCTCCGTTCGGTTACTCGTACTTCGCCTCGATTCCTTTGTACACACCAAAAGCCCTGTCCCAGGCAGCCGTATCCCGGGGATCGTAGGTCTCAATCGCAAACGAGCGGCGAACCACAGCGCGAATCTCGTCGAGACCGCTGAGCTCACCCGCCGACATCGCCTGGACCAGCATGTTCCCGCACGCTGTGGCCTCGGCGGGTCCAGCGGTTACACGCACACCGAGGGCGCTTGCTGTGAACTGATTCAGCAACGCATTCCGGCTGCCCCCGCCGACCACGTGCACCGTGTCGATCGATCTACCCAGCACCTCTTGCAGCGAACCGAACACACTCTTGTACCGCATGGCCAGGCTTTCGAGGATCACGCGCACAATCTGGCCGACGTCTTCGGGCACGGGCTGGCCCGTGCGAGCGCAGAAGTTCTTGACTTTGGCTGGCATGTCCCCTGGCTTGAGGAAGTCGGGGTCATCTGGAAAAATGAGGCAGGTAAATGGCTTTGCCTCACGCGCCAGTTCCGTCAACTGGTCCCACGAGTACGACTCGCCCCACGCACGCCTGCACTCCTGCAGGATCCACAGTCCGCTAATGTTCTTGAGGAAGCGGATCTTCCCGGCGACACCCGCCTCGTTGGTGAAGTTCCTGTCCCGCGCCTGCGCCGAGAGAAGCGGTTCGTCCAGTTCCACGCCCATCAACGACCAGGTTCCCGAGCTCAGGTAAGCCCAGTTCTGCCCCTGCGCCGGCACAGCGGCTACGGCGCTGGCAGTGTCGTGACCGGCCGTTGCCACCACTCGCGGCACTTGGAGCCCCGTTTCGTCCTGCAAATCGCGCGACATGGGCCCAAGATTCTGACCAGCAGGTACGATTTCCGGCATGATCTCGCGGGGAAGTCGAAGGCTCTCGAAGATCTCGTCCGACCACTGGCGCTTCCGGGCATCCAGCATCTGCGACGTGGACGCGATCGTCAGCTCCGAAACGGCCTTGCCGGTGAGCAGGTAGTTCAGCAGATCCGGCAGGAAAAGCAGTTTGTCCGCGATTTTGAGCCAGGGATGGGCCTGTTCGGCCATCACGAAAAGCTGGAACACTGAGTTGATCGACATGAGCTGGATGCCGGTGATCTCGTACAGGCGCTCCCAGGATAGCAGCTTGAATGCGCGCTCAGGCGCTCCGTCGGTCCGGGCGTCCCGGTAGGCGTACGGAACCCCGACCAGAGAGCCGTCGGCCGCGATCAGACCAAAGTCCACGCCCCACGTGTCAATGCCGACGCTGTCCACTTGCTCGCCACGATCTGCCAGAGTCTGCATGGCCTCGAGCAGTCGCTGGAAAATGGCCACAATGTCCCAGTGCAGGTGACCTCGCAACTTGACCGGTCGGTTCGGGAAACGGTTTACTTCCTCAATTTCGAGAGTTCCGTCGTGAAGCTTGCCCAGTAAGCCTCTTCCGCTGGACGCACCGAGGTCAAAAGCAAGGTAGCTGCCCATTTTCCCTCCCAGCCGTCAGTTCGTTCCGGACGATTCTGAAGAAATGGATCGGATCGGCGTTGTCAGGACAAGATCAACGCCGTTTCGTGCGAAGCAGCACGATGGAAAGCAAAATCTCAGCAGGAACAGGTCATGCACGGGCTGCAGTAAGAAGCGAAACCGCAACCGCGCCTGCCCGCAGCAGTTCCGCAGCACAGACAGATGATGTCGCGCCGGTGGTGACCACGTCATCCACGAGCACGCAATGTTTGCCTACGATTTCCGTCGAAGAAGTGACCTCAAATGCCCCCTCGACATTTCGCAGCCGCTCTTCTTTACCAAGCGCGGCCTGACTGCGCGTGTAGCGAGCGCGCTTCAGCGAGTTCAAACTCACCGACACGCCAATCGCTTTCCCCACTCGTCCGGCCAGAAGCGCGCTCTGGTTGTACCCCCTCTCCCGCAGACGAGCACTATGCAGAGGAACCGGCACGAGCACAGCTGGTACAGCCAGGGACTCCACCAGTTGCTCTCCAAGAAAGGCCATTCGCGCGCCAACGGCGTCGGCGAGCGCCGGCCTGCGCCTGTACTTTAGAAGGTGGATGAGCGTTTCCACCTGCTCCGAGTACCACCACAGCGAAGCCACTCGCACAAACAAGCGTAGGCGCGAGTGGCTGCTCAGGTTCTCCTCGTCAAGAATGGCTGGTTCGACTTTTGGAAGGGCATCCAGACAGGCGCTACACACCAAGTCCGCAGGCCGAACCAGCCGCTGCTCGCACAGGACGCAGTAGGGGTAAAACAGAAAACTTTCGAGTGCAGCCACAACAACCGACCGCACCCGGTCGTAAGCCCGCAACCTTCCCCCTTTTCCAGGAAGAGACCTACTTGAAACGGTAGACGAAACTCAGCCGCGGTTCAATCCGCTCCTGCGGTTCGTAGCGTTGGGTCCGCTCGTTGTACGTGAAATTCCAGATGTAATCGACGTACAAGATGAGGTACGGTTTGATTTTGTAACCGAGCCCCACGCGCGCGACGCTACGGTCGTCCAGTGTCAGAACGTCTTCCAACGTCTCGATGGCCGCTTTGTCGTAAGTAGCGTGAGCAGCAATCTGCGGCACGGCATCGGGGGCGTCCGCCGCCAGATGTAGCACGCCGCTGTGCTTCACGTCGTCAAGCCGAACGAAATTACCCACCACCTGAATCACACCAAGCACACGACCGTAGAGTTCGCCGAAGTAGCCTTTAGTCTCCTCTGTAATCGTGGGAAGCAGGTCGACTTTGCGGAC
Source organism: Calditrichota bacterium (assembly GCA_013152765.1). Lineage (GTDB taxonomy): Bacteria > Zhuqueibacterota > Zhuqueibacteria > Oleimicrobiales > Geothermoviventaceae > Geothermovivens. The sequence goes on from JAADFT010000038.1 coordinate 3,691, forward strand.
ACCGCGCCCGTACTCGCTCTTCGTGTAGCGGTCAACCTCGTAGAAAGCATTGAAGAAATTCGGTTCGAACTCCTTTCCGAGCCAGCGGCGCTCGAAGCGTGCCGACAGCATGGCCAGCCCACCAGGAAAGCGGAAGTCCAAGCCGATTCCTGCAGCCTGCCCCGAACCGTAGTCGACGATTTTGCCGTAGTCGTAGTACAGCATGGAGCGCACCACGCTGCCGTTGATAAGGGGCAACCCGGCATCGAGCCCGAATGCGGACACCCCGTCGTCCGTTTTGCGGTTGTCGTCGGGATCGATGTCGGTCACGTAGGTAGCGCCAAGCTCAAAGTTCTTGATGATCGGCAGACCAATCGTGCTGCGCAGGGGACGCCAGTACACGCGCCCGCCCAGCACCTCGGCTCGTGCCACGTTGTTCGCAAACGACTCGAAACCGTAGGCGCCAAAATCCACATCCAGAGCAATGCCGATCTTTCGATCGTCGTAGCTGGGCGAATTCGAGTAGTAATTGACGAGGAAGCCGTGCCCAAGCCGGGCCGCGTCCAGCGCGCCAACCCGCACGTAGAAAGGATCACCCTTGTGCGCGTAGCGGACGTACCGGATAAGACGCAGGTAGTCGTAGCTTTCGTCCCAGTCCTTCGACCGGATGTGCCCCGTACTGGTGTTGTACAGCAGGTTGACATCAAGACCGACACCGAACTTCCCGAACGCCAGCTCCGGCTGCAGGTGAATGGCGAAATACGTCTGGTTGTCGATCACCGCAACGCCCATGCCGCCTGTGAAAGCGCCGCCCTCCTGAGGCATGACGCTGGTACCAAGCAACTGCGCCTGAGCAGCCGTCGCCGTAACGAGTAGCAAAACAACGATCAGCGCGACTTTCCGCATCGGAACCTCCTCTACCCTTTGTCCTCCACCTCGCAAACCGCTCACCTCCCCACACAGGCAATTTAGCTGGATTAAGGCTGAATGTCAACCGGAAACCGCGGGGAGGCTCCATCTCGGCAAGACCGTGTCGAGGGCAACGGCACCGCCTTTTCTCCAATGCATGCTCGTCAACCATCACGCAATGGCTTCGCAAAGCCTCTGTGGTGAAGCAATCCCCCCTGCAGAAACCGCAGAGACGCGGAGAACGCAGAGTCCGACAACAGAGATTCACAACTTGTTGCGGCAGTACCGCACCACCACACACGCCGTCCACCTCGTGTCAATTTCAACCGCAGCCCGGAAGCTCTGTGCTCTCTGTGGCTCCGTGGTGAAACACTTAAGCCATGCAAAAACCACCGCGCCACAAACAGGCCAGACAAACAGACGAGTCGCCCAGAAGATATTCCCTCCGATTTCTCCGGCGAGCGAAAATCCCGCTTGCTCTGGCCTGGCACGTAACGCAGACAAACCACGAGATCCTCTCCGCAACACCCCCATTCTCCCTGCGCTTCCGTGGTTAGCCCTCACCTCCCGCCCACAATTCGCACCGGGGCGTCGTGGCTGAGAGTGAAGTGGCCCTCAACCACGACGGGTTCGCCCGGCTTCAACCCGAAGGCTGAGTCAAGCACCTCCACGTACTGCTCGTTTTCGTGGCCGGGAGTGATGTAACACCACTGGGCCACATCCTGCCCCTCCGCGTTCTTCCGCACGATGAAGACCAGCTTGCGCCGATCGCGCTCGATCACCGCCCGACGCGGCACCAGCAACCGGTCCGGCAGAATCTGGGCTTCCAGCTTCACTTCACCGTACATTCCGTCCAGCAACCTGCCCTCGGGATTCGGAAGATCCACGACAACCGTGTAGGTGCGACTCTTCTCGTCCAGCACCGGGTTGATGCCGACCACGCGCCCGGTGAACGCCGTGTCCGGGTAGGCGGGGAAACGCACCTCCGCCCCGGCGCCCACGTGGACCATCCCGATCTCACTTTCGAGCACTTCGGCGTCGAAGTACAGGTGCGAGAGATCGACCAGTCGGCACAGTTCCTGCGAAGGGCCCACCCACTGGCCACGACTGACGCGCACCTGACCAACGGTGCCCGAGAAGGGAGCCCTGACCGTCGTGAATTCGAGCTCCAGCTCAGCACGCCGCAGCTTTGCCAGGGCCGCGGCCAGACCGCTCTTCACCGCCATCAGATCGTCGCGGCGAGATCCGGAGAAGATCTGGGCGATTTCGTAGTCGATGCGAGCGCGCTCGTATTCGGCTTCGCTGAGTTCCCCCGCGCGGTAGCGTCGTTCGATCGCCCGAAACTCCTCTTCGGAGATGCCCACGTCAGGCTTCAACCCGATCGAGTCGGAGGCAGCGAGTTCACGCGCCTCTTGTCGCATGAGCCCGAACTCCACCTCCGCCTGCATCACTTCGTTCCGGGCCTCGCGCACGTTGAGGCGCGCCTGGCGGTCGTCCAGCCGGAACAGGACGTCGCCTTTGCGCACACGCTGGCCGTCGCGCACGTGGACTTTCGTGAGCAGGCCGCTGGTGTAGGGGTAAATGGTGACCGAGCGGCGAGCGCGCGTACGGCCGGTGGCAGTGACGCGCAGCACCAGATCGCCCACGAAAGCGTACTCAACCCGCACCGGCACCGGAGCAATTTTGACCGACTGCTCCGTCGCCGAACCGGTTGTTTCTTCTGATGCCTTGTCACCACCACCCGGCCGCGTGAGCTTCCACACCAGCCCCGCTGCAATGGCCAGAAACAACAACGTGGCAAAAAACCACTTGAGCCTGGTTCTCATCACCCTGTCCTCAACAGTGACCCCTTTCTCCCGAATACTCGAATAGTTCAATCACCGCGAAGGCGCCAAGTGCGCGAAGAGGAAAGCGAAACAATCAAAAGGGCATCCAGTGCCAGATATGGGCGTCTAATTCTTCGGGAATCCCTTCGCGTTCTCCGCGTCTTCGCGGTGAAAGCTTACACCTCTTCGCCACGGGACCGGGATCTGGCACGCACCCTCGGCCAGCGAATCGGGCCGCTGAGCAAGAGGGGCACGACGAGCAGCACCAGCACTGTGGAGCTCGTCAGGCCGCCGATGGTGGCCAGCGACAACGCGTACCACAGACTCTGCTCCGGCCGGGCAAACAACACCAGCGGCAGGAGCCCCACTACCGTGGTCGTGCTCGTCATCAGGATCGGCCGCAGGCGCTGCCCGCCGCCAAGCACCGCCGCCTCCAGGGGCTGGTAACCCTCAGCTCGAAGCTGTCCAATCCGGTAGACCAGCAGAATGGCGTTGTTCACCACGATCCCAATCAGCAGCACCACGCCGATGTACGCCGAACGGTCGAAATTTGTGTCCGTGAGGTAGAACATCCAGAACGTGCCCACCAGCGCCATTGGCAGGGCCAGCAACACAAGGAAGGGCCGGGTGAGCGACTCGAACAAGCCCGCGGTCACCATGAACACAAGCAAAATCGCCAACACGATCAACTGCCAGATTTGCCGTTTCTCGCCCTCCTCACCCCACCGGAACGACGGCCGCTCCAGTTTGTACCCGGGCGGCAGGTGAGTAGTAGCCAGAACCGATTTCACAAAACGATTGCCCATCCTCCAGGGTCCGAGGAACTCGAAGCTCACCGTGCGCCGGTACTGTTGGTTTTGGCGCACAATCTCGCGAGGCACCAGCCTTTCTTCGAGACGCGCTACCTCGCCCAAACGCACCACGGCCCCGTTCTTGCCCCTCAGGAGCACGTTGGCCAGATCGCGCACCTCGAAGCGTTCATGCCCCGCCATTTTGATCCGGTAGGACACGAGTTCGCTACCCTTTTCGCGTGAGCCGAGGCGAATCTGTTGCCAGCCGAGCGTCTCCCTCAGGTACGCGGAGAGCTGAGTCTGCAGGTCCATCACGGAAAGCCCAGCCTGAGCCAGCCGTGCACGCAGGGGCTGCATGACGATTTCCGTGTGATCCGGCGACCACCAGCGGCCACCGCTGATCTTGATGTTCCGCACCCGCGGGTGGAGCCGCAGACGGGCCGCCAGCTCATCGGCGTAACGACACACGTCGCGGTAGTTGTAGCCGAGCACGTAGAGGTAAAACTGCCCTGCGGAACCGCCACCCCGGTAGTAACCAGGCCCGAATCCGTACACGGAAATGTTGACGCCGCCGGTACGGGCTGCCTCTGCGGTAAGCTCTTCTTTGAGAATCAGCGGGAAGGCCGTGTACACAACGCTGTCGGGGAAGGTGATGGTGATGCGGGCGCGCTCCCGCCAGACGCGCGTGAACACACGCTCTACGCCGGGTCGTCCCACCACGAGTTTCTCGAACTTGCGGGCGGCTTCGTCAGCGCGCTCCAGCGGCGTACCCTGGGGCAGATAAATCGACACGCCGAGCTGCGTCCTCTCCTGCCAGGACCAGATGGGCCCGCGCGTGACGTACCTGTCGAACACCCACCAGCTCACCGCGACCACTGCTGCGGCCAGAACCAGAACCCAGCTTCTTCTGGGGATGAGCCGCCGCAGGGCCGTCTGGTACAGCTCCTGAAGTCTGGATGTTCCGAAAGCCGGGATGGTTCTCCCCGACCTTGCACCGTAGCGACGCAGGGCCAGCCTTGCCACCGTGGGAATCAGCGTGAAAGACACCACCAGCGAGGCCAGCAGCGAGAACCCCACGGCGAGGGCGAAAGGTACGTAGTAGATCCGCAGCTCGCCGGTGAGGTACACAAAGGGCACGAACACACACACGGTGGTGAACGTGGAGGCAACGATGGGAAGGACCACCTCTCGCGTTCCCCGCACGGCGGCTGCCTCGGCCGGTTCGCCCTGGGCGAAGTGACGGGCGATGTTCTCCCACACCACGATGCTGTTGTCGACCAGCATCCCGAAACCGAGGGCCAACCCGGCCAGCGTCAGGAGGTTCACGCTCAGGTGCGCCGCGGCGAAGGCGTTCAGGGCCAGGAGCGAGGAGAACAGAACCGTGGACAGGATGATCACCGGCGACCAGGCGCTGCGCAGGAAAAGCCACAGCACTGCGAAGATGACCACGAGCGAAAAGGCGGCCCGCTCGCCCAGGGTGGCCAATTCGCGACGAATCCGCTCGCTCTGGTCCTCCTCTTTTATCAGCCGGATCTCCTTTGGGAGTTTAAGACGAAGTCCCTCCAGCTTGGCAGCCACGCGGTCGGCCACGGACACGATGTTGGTCCCGGGCTCGCGGTGGATCAGTAGCAGTACAGCTGGATTTCCGTCCACCCGCGTCAGGCTGAGGGGTTCGGTGTAGGTGTCTACCACCTGCCCCACGTCGCGGAGGCGCACCA
>JAADFT010000039.1 GCA_013152765.1 Calditrichota bacterium
CCAGCGAAAGGCTCACTGGGTCTGCGGAACCGCTGGGGCGTTGCCGTTCCGCGGGGAGCGCGCCGATCTGGTTTCCGCAGTTGGGCTGGTGGAGTACGTCCGCGATCGCCCGCGCCTCTGGGGTGAACTCTGGAGCGTACTGCGGCCCGGAGGTGTCGCCATCGTGACGGCGGCACGACCCGGTCTGCTGAACGCCCTGCGCTGGCTGCTCGGACACCGGGTCTCCACTGCGGGGCAGGAGGAACTCGAGCGCGAAGTGCGGGAAGCGGGTTTTGTGGTGAAAGAAACGCATGCCACGCTGCTGCAGTGGCAGTTTTTCTTGTTGAAGCCGGAGACAGAACGCGTTGGCAGGTAGACTGAAGGCCCTTGTTGAACACCTTCGCAATCCGGATCACCGCTGGAAAATCTACGTGCTGGTCGGCGTGGCCGTTTACCTGGTGCTTGTTAACCAGTTCATTCGGGTGCGGCCGGACCACGTTTTTCTCGCCCTGGCGCTGCTGTCCACCCTCTTCGGGAAGGAACGCACCAAGAAATTTCTGACCGACTGGGGCCCGTTCGTCCTGTGGTGGATTGCCTACGACATGATGCGCGGCGTGGCGGACAACGTGCGCGGTGTGATCCACACAGTGGCGCCGTACCGGCTGGAGCACGGGCTCCTGGCGTGGGCTTTCGGCGGGCAGATTCCGAGTTTCTACTTCCAGGACTGGCAGCGGCTGTGGAGCGGCACGGTTCTGAAAAACCTTTTCGACGCTTCGGGCGGCCTGTTCTACACGCTGCATTTTGGCATGCCGCTGCTCCTCGGCTGGATCTTTTGGCACACCTTGGACGAGCGCCCCACCTACTACCGCTTTGTGTGGACGCTGATGGTGCTGAACGCCATGGCGCTGGTGACGTTCATGATTTACCCTGCCGCGCCACCGTGGTACGTGTACAACGAGGGCTTCGGTCAGCCGCCTCACACCGCTTACTGGGGCCTGGGCGCAGGGGCGCTCATCAACGTCGACCGGATGCTGAAGGTGCACTTTTTCCAGACGCTGTGGGGAGGGTTCAACCCGAACCACTTTGCGGCGATTCCTTCGTTGCACGGAGCGTACCCGGCGGTGATCAGCTTTTTCGGGTTTCGACGCTTTCGGCGCTGGCCTCTGGCGTGGGCGCTGTACCCGGCCGGCGTGTGGTTTTCGGCTGTCTACCTGAACCAGCATTACGTGGTGGACCTGCTGATTGGCCTGGCTTACGCCGCGGTTGCGTACCTGGTGGTCCAGCAAATCCTGATGCCGCGCGTGTTCTTGCCCGGTGTGCTGAAAAACGACGCAGCCAGGGACCCGCTTGGCCCGGCCGGCTCCCGTTGAGAAACTCGCGGCGTTTAGCCGCTGTTACCGGGCAGCTCGCGCAGAGTAGGGGGGCAGTGGAGTTGTGCCGGGTTTCGCGAGTGCAGCAGCGTTCGCGGGCGCAGTCTGGCGGGGATGACGGATGTCTGCAATGCGATTTTCAACGTAGGTACGGTACCTTTGGAAACCAATTCTGAACAGCTGCTCTGGGACGGACTGACGTGAGACGCAGCCGGATCGTGGGAACGGGAATGTACGTTCCCCCGAAAATCGTCACCAACAAGGATCTCGAGCCCCTGGTCGGGACCACCGACGAGTGGGTGCGGGAGCGAACCGGGATTGAACAGCGCCACTGGGTAGAGGGCGAGGTTGGCGCCTCGGATCTCGCCTACGAAGCGAGTCAGGCGGCTCTGGACTCGGCCGGGCTGAAAGCCGAGGATCTCGATTTCATCATTTTCGCCACGCTCAGTCCGGACTACCCGTTCCCGGGCTCTGGCTGCTTGCTGCAGGCGAAGCTGGGCGTGCCGGGCATTCCCACGCTGGATGTGCGCAACCAGTGCAGCGGCTTTGTGTACGCGCTGGCCATTGCCGACCAGTTCATTCGGGCGGGCACGTACGACCGGATTCTGGTTGTCGGAGCCGAAGTGCAGTCCACCGGTCTGGACCTGTCTCCGCGCGGGCGCAACATCGCTGTGCTGTTTGGCGACGGGGCCGGTGCCGTGGTTTTGCAGGCCACCGAGGGCGACCACGGCATTTTGTCCACGCACCTGCACGCAGACGGCCGCTACGCAAAGGAGCTGTGGCTCGAAGATCCGGGAAGTCGCAAGCGGCCGCGCCTGACTCACGAAATGATCGACTCCGGCTCCATTTACCCGAAGATGAACGGACGCGAGGTTTTCCGGCACGCCCTGATCCGCTTTCCGGAAGTCATCCGCGAGGGGCTGGAAGCCAACGGGCTGACGCCGGACGACGTGGCTTTGGTCATTCCACACCAGGCGAACCAGCGGATCACGGACGCCGTTGCGGAGCGGCTGGGATTGCACGACCGCGTGTTCAGCAACATCGCGAAGTACGGCAACACCACGGGCGCCTCCATCCCGATCGCCCTGCACGAGGCAGTTCAGCAGGGCAGAATTCGGGAGGGCGACATCGTGGTGCTGGCGGCGTTCGGAGCCGGGTTTGCGTGGGCCTCTGCGGTGATTCGCTGGTGAAAGAGCGGGCAACGGGCGTGCGGCCAGACGAGGGCAGCAAGACACCGATGGCTTCGGATTCCGCCGAACGCGTGCTCTTCATCTCGGATGCCCACCTCGGCGCTGCCGACCCCGAGCGCGAGGCCCGGAAGGAAGACCTGATCCGCTTTCTCGACAGCCTCCAGCCCGCTCGGGACCGTTTGGTCGTCGTTGGCGATCTGTTCGATTTCTGGTTTGAGTACCGCTACGTCGTGCCCGGACGCTACTTTCGCATCCTGGCTCGCCTGGCGAGGCTGGTCGAAAAAGGAATGCGGGTCGACTACGTGCCCGGCAACCACGATTTCTGGGTGCGCGACTTCCTGCCGGAGAAGCTGGGTGTGCAGGTGCACCGGCCGAGTCTGGAAACCCGCGTTCTGGGGCAACGCCTTTTCGTGATCCACGGGGACGGCCTCCGACGGGACGACTACGGGTACCGCTTCCTCAAGAAAGTCCTGCAAAACCCGATCAACATCGCGTTGTTTCGCTGGCTGCATCCCGATCTCGCCTTCGGTCTGGCGCACACCTTCGCTGAATTGAGTCGGAAGCAGAAGGGCGAGCCCTACCAGGAGGTCGACGACAGCGATTACATCGACTTCGGGCAGCAGAAATTGCGCGAGGGGTTTGACCTGGTTGTCCTGGCCCACACGCACAAAGCCAGGCTGCTGAAATTGGAGGGCGGCGTTTTTCTGAACCCGGGCGAGTGGCTGGAGGGCTACACGTTTGGGGAACTACGGGGTGGTCTGGTTTCGTTGAAGAGGTGGTTCGTTACAGGCGAAAAGGCCGGTTCCGAGACGCTGGCTACGGTGGAACTGGGCGAAGCAGGCTCGGGAGAGTTGGCGCGGCTGTGACGACCCGGTGTGGGCCTGCTGCGGCAGGGCGGATTGCGAAAAGCTGGACTGTCAGGCCACTTTTTGTCCCGGAGTTGGACCCTTGAGTTGATTCGAAGGTCCACCCTTTGACACGGGTTTGTCCGGAAAGAGCCAACAGCAACCGGTGCAGCAGGCCCGGCGAAATCAGTTGATGAGAGAGAAATTGCCGTAACGCCGCGGATGACACGGGGGCTCGGGTTGAAGCGGCGACGGACGTCACAACTTGCGAGATTTTCAATTTGGCGATGAAACGCGTTAAGAAGGCGAACAATCAGGGGAGTTTTCTCCACCGGCTCTGGGTGACGGTGCGTCAGAATCCGCGGCGGATCGTCATCTGGGCCGGCGTTGTGCTGCTGCTCCTGTTGGGGGTTTACTTCTGGCGAATTGCACAGGATCTGCCCAGCCTGACTCAGCTCGAGGTGTACGAGCCAGAACTGGCCACCCGAATCTACTCACTGGACGGCAAGCTCATCAAGGAACTCTTCTACAAGAAGCGGGCTTTGGCCTCGCTGGACGAAATGCCGGACTACATGTGGCAGGCGGTCGTGGCCACCGAGGACCACCGCTTCTTTCACCACTGGGGATTTGTACCGCAGCGTTTCCTCAAAGCTCTGTTCGTGGACCTGATTACGCTGAGCAAGGCCCAGGGGGCCAGCACGATCACGCAGCAACTGGCCCGCCAGCTTTACTTCGGCACGCGCAAACGCATCGACCGCAAGATCAAGGAGATCCTGACGGCCATCCAGATCGAGCGCACGTACACGAAGCGCGAAATCCTGGAGATGTACCTGAACCACATGTACCTGGGCCACGGGACCTACGGCGTACGCTCAGCGGCCAGGCTCTACTTCGGCAAAGACATCTCGCAGCTCTCGCTGGAGGAGTGCGCCCTGCTGGCGGGCTTGTTCCAGCGCCCGGAGGCGCTGTCGCCGATTCGGCACCCCGACCGGGCCAAGCGGCGCCGGGACCTGGTGCTCTACCGGATGTGGAAGGTGGGCTACATCACCCGGGAACAGTACGAGGAAGCCAGGGCTAAGCCCATCGTGCTTGCCAAGGAAGAAGAGCGGGAGGCGCTTGGAATTGCCCCCTACTTCACGGAGTACATCCGCCAGAAACTGCAGAACAAGTACGGTCAGGCACTCTACAAGGACGGCCTGACGGTCTACACAACGCTGGACACGCGCGTTCAGGCTGCGGCCGAGAAGGCCGCCAAATGGCAACTGGCCCGCCTGCAACGCAAGGTGAACAAGCGTTTGATCCGCACGGGGAAATGGCGGGAGCTGGTGACCAAAGAGGACCTGGGCGACAGGACCTACCAGCAGGCTTTGGCCGACACGGCGTGGCTGGACTCCGTGCTGACTGAGAAGGCGCCGGTTCAAACGGCGGTGGTCGCCCTGAATCCGACTAACGGCTACATCCTGGCCATGATTGGGGGACGCGACTTCAGCAAGTCGAAGTTCAACCGTGCGGTCCAGGCGAAGCGTCAGCCGGGGTCGGCGTTTAAGCCGTTTGTGTACACGGCCGCCGTGGACAACGGCTACATGCCCACGTACGAGCTTTTGAACCAGCCGGTGGTCCTGTTCATGCCGGATGGTTCGCGCTGGGCACCGCACAACTACGACGGTTCCCAGGGCGGTCCAACCACGCTTCGCGAAGGGCTGCGACGCAGCTTGAACTTGGTGGCGGCTCGATTGGTGCAGGAAGTGGTCCGGCCGCAGATTGTTGTCGACTACGCGCACAAACTGGGCATCACCACCGATCTTCCGGCCGTGGACGCCATCGCCCTGGGCGCGTGTGAGGTCATTCCGCTGGAAATCACCGCTGCCTACGCCGCTTTGGACAACCACGGCGTCTACTCGAAGCCGATCGCCATTCTGCGCGTGATGGACCGTTTCGGCAACATCCTGGAGGAAAACGTGCCAAAGCGCCGCGAGGTGCTTCGAGCGGGCACGGCCTACATCATGACGGACATGCTGGAGACGGTCATCAACGCCGGAACGGGCGTCTCGGCGCGCACGCGCTGGGGATTCACGCGGCCTGCAGCAGGAAAGACGGGTACCACCAACGACTTCACGGACGCCTGGTTCGTCGGTTACACGCCGCAAATCGCTGCGGGCGTCTGGGTCGGCTTCGACGATCCGAGCATGACACTCGGACCCGGAAATTCCGGCGCCGTGGCCGCGTTGCCGATCTGGGCCAAAATGATGAAAACGGCCCACGACACGCTCAACCTGCCGGTTGTGGATTTTGAAATGCCCGACGACGTTGTGCGTTTGGACGTGTGCGCTGAGTCCAAGAAAATCGCCACGCCGTACTGCCCCAAGGTTCTGCACGAAGTGTTTCTGAAGGAGTACGCGCCCACGGAAACCTGCCCCATCCACACGGGTGGCACTCAGCGGCGTGGCCGGAAGGGCCACCGGCCGATTCTGTAGGCGTTTCCGCTCGGACACGCGGCCGGGCGAAAACGCCTGCATCCTGAATCTTCTGCGTCGGTTCGCCGAAAACGCAAACTTGTTTCCCCGCTCGGAGGACCCCTCCGCCAGGCTGGATCCTGCCGGAAGTTCGGCCGCCAACGTCCCGACGTAGCAAAGCCGACCGAAATCCCGCCTTCCTGCTGCAGAATGTTCCCTCGTGTGTTTTTCTGCCCGCACTGACTCGTTTCCGCAAACGGTGCACTGGGGCCTGTCGGCGTTGCCGAGCCAGGCACTTGCGCAGGGTGGCCAGAAAAATCCTGCTCCACGCTTCTCTTCCACACGACGCACGGGCGCGATCCGGGCGCTTGGGTAGTGCGCTCGTGTAAGTAAGCAGCGGGAGTCCTTACGTCGCCAGCGGCGGCAAAAGCGCGGGACTCCCTTGCTTCTCAGCCCGGAAAGGTGTAACTTGCTCCGGAAAACAGAGTGGACTCACCAGGGAGGACACGAGAGTTGAAATCGGCAAAACTCTTGTTCGTAGCGGTAGCTGTTGCCCTTCTGGCAGCTGGTTGCAGCCGCGGCGACGTGGAGGAAATCACCATTTTGCACTGGAACGATTTCCACGCCCAGAACCGGCCGTTCGTCGATCTGTCGCCGCACGGGAATCGGGCCCTGGTCGGCGGCGCTGCGCGTTTTGCGTACGTGCTCGACAGCCTGCGCCACGCGACGAAGAACCCGGTGGCGCTGCACGCCGGCGACGAGTTCTCCGGCTCGGCGGAGTGCACGATCACCAAAGGGGCTTCGCAGATTCGCCTGCTGAACCTGCTGCGGCCCGCTGCGTTCGAGCTGGGAAATCACGAGTTCGACTACGGTCCAGCCCGGCTGAAGGAGTTGCTGCAGCAGGCGCGCTTTCCGGTTGTGTGCGGAAACCTGTGGGACAAAGCCGCCGGTGCGCCCTTCGACGCGGAGCGGGTTCGTCCCTACGTCATCTTGCGGGCGGGGAAAGCGCGGATCGGCGTGATCGGCGTGGTGACTCCCCGCTTTGGCGCGGTGACCAGGCCGGGCTCGAAGCTCCAGGCACTGGATCCGGCGAAAGTCGTGCTCAAGTGGGCGAAGGCGATCGCGGACTCGGTGGACCTGACGGTGGTTCTGAGCCACATGGGCGTGAAAGACGACCGCAAGCTGGTGGAGAGACTACCCCGGGGCACGGTGGACGTGATCGTGGGTGGACATTCGCACACCGTGCTTGAACACCCGGAGGTTCTGAACGGCGTGCTGATTTGCCAGGCTGGCTGCCGGGGCGAGTTCGTGGGTGAACTTCACCTGAAAGTCGATCTGGAGGGTGACTCCCTGCTCGCCCACAAGGGCAAACTGGTGCGCGTCACCGATCCCGGCAAGGAAGATCCAGCGGTGGCCGCCTTCGTCGACAGTTTGTTCAACGCCCTGGACGCCACGTACCACCTGACCGAGGTGATCGCCCAGCTCAAGGGCGACTGGATTCGCGCCTACGGTCAGGAGAGCGCCGTCGGTGACTGGGAGGCAGACGTTTTCCGAAAGGTGTCCGGTGCTGACGTGGCATTTCAGAACAACGGCGGCATCCGTAAGGACCTGCCGGAGGGACCAATTCGGGTGGCCGATTTCTGGGAACTGAACCCCTTTTCGAACCGGCTGGTCACGTTCACGGTGACGGGCGCGGAGCTTCTGGACATCCTCGACTACAACGCCGAGGCCTGGTCCGACATTTTGCAGCTGTCGGGCGTGCGGGTGCACTGCGATGCCCGCCGCCCCCGTGGACACCGCATCATCCGGGCGACTCTGGCCGACGGGCGGCCCATTCGACGCGGGCGCCGCTACAAGGTGTGCACAAACGACTACGTGGCCAAACACTTCTACCAGTACTTCGGCATCCCGCCCCGGGGCCGCAAGATCACGGATCTGGGCATCATCGATCGGGATGCTTTCATCCAGGAAGCGAAGCGGCAAAAGGTGATCGTGGCGAAAACGGACGGGCGTCTTGTGATCGACCGCTGAGTCGCTACGAGCAACCGGCTGAGTTTGACAGGCGGCGTCCACACCCGTGGGCGCCGTTTTGGCAAACGCCAAAGCCAGGATTTCTGTGAACGGGAGGTCGAAATTGAGAGGCAGAGCGATCTGGACCGTGTTGCTCGCCGCTGGCCTGGGAACGAGCGCCGTCGCCCTGGCGGCCGAGATCCCGACACCAGCTGGGTTCCTGGGCTACGACCTGGGCGAGCACTTCACGCCGCACGAGCGCTTGACCGCCTACTTCCAGAGCGTGGCGCGGGTTTCCGACCGCGTCCGGATTCGGACTTACGGCCGGACGGTGGAAGGCCGAGAGCTGCTGCTCGCCTTCGTGGGCAGCAAACGCAACGTTGCCAGACTGGACGAGCTCGCCAGCGGGTGGTGCGCCCTGGCAGATCCCGAGCGAACAGCGGAAGCCAGAGCCAGAGACCTTGCCCTCGAGTTGCCGGTGCTGGTGTGGCTCAGCTTCAACGTTCACGGTAACGAGCCGTCGCCGTCGGAGGCAGCGATCAAGCTGCTGCACTGGCTGGCGACTGCCGAGAACGACACGGCGCAGTGGATTCGCGAAAACGTCGTTGTGGCCATCGACCCTTGCCTGAACCCGGACGGACGGGAGCGCTACGTGGAGTGGTTCCGCTCGGTGGTGGGCAGTCACCCGAATCCAGATCCGAACAGCGCGGAACACTTCGAACCGTGGCCGGGCGGCAGAGTGAACCACTACTACTTCGACCTGAACCGCGACTGGGTGTGGCAAACGCAGCCGGAAAGTCGCCAGCGCCTGAGCGTTTTCCTGGCCTACCACCCTCAGGTGCACGTCGATTTTCACGAGATGGGCTACAACGAGACCTACTTTTTCTTCCCGGCCACGAAACCCGCCAACGTTTTCCTGCCCCAGAGCACGCTGGACTGGGCGCTGCTCTTTGGTCGAGGCAACGCGGCGTTCTTCGACGCGCGCGGCTGGGAGTACTACACGCGCGAGAACTTCGACCTGTTTTACCCCGGTTACGGCGACACCTACCCGAGTCTGCAGGGCGCCATCGGCATGACCTACGAGCAGGCCGGGCACTCGAGAGCGGGACTTGTGGTGCGCCGGCGCGACGGAACGCTGCTCACCCTCCGAGAGCGAATCGACCACCACTTTGTGGCCGCAGTGGCCACGTTGTGGACGGCGGCCCGCCAGCGGCAAAAGCTGCTGCTCGACGCCTACCACTTCTGGAGTTCTGCCCTGAAGCAGTCCTTTCCCGCTTCGGCGTACGTGTTGACGCCGGACTCGGAACCCGGTCGTGTCGCGCAACTTGTGGATCTGCTTTTGCGCCAGGGAGTGCGCGTCGGCAGGGCTACCAGGCCTTTCCGGATTCGCGAGGGGCTCGACTACCTCGGCCGGCGCGTGCGTAAGCGCAAGGTGCCAGCGGGCGCTGTGGTGGTGCCGGTCCATCAGCCCGAGGCCCGGCTGGTGGCCACGCTGATGGAGCCCGAGGTGGCCATGCCCGACACGTTCTTTTACGACATCACGGCGTGGTGTCTGCCGCTGGCGTTTGGCGTGCGCGGCATCCGGGCGAGCAAGTGCGACGGTCTGGACCTGAAGTGGCTTTCGGAGCCGCCGTGGCCGGAAGGTGAAGTGACGGCGCACGGACAGCGCACTTTCGCGTACCTGGTCCCGTGGGCCCAGGACGGTGCGCCCCGGCTCCTCTACGAGCTCCTCGCCAGGGGCGCAAGAGTGCGAGTGGCCAGGAAGCCTTTCGTGAACAGCGGTGTTCGCTGCGACCGGGGCACGCTGGTTGTGCCAGCGTCCCAACCCAAAAGCTTCCGCTCGGACACGAGTCTGGCCGAGCTCATGTCCGCCTGGGCGCGGCGACTCCATTTGCGCGTGCACGCTGTGCCGACGGGCCTCTCGGAAAAAGGGCCGGATCTGGGCTCGGACGCCATGCCCATCCTGAGGCGGCCGAAAATCGCCGTGCTGACGGGAAGCCCGGCTTCGGCCACGTGCTACGGGTCCATCTGGTTTCTGCTGGACCGCGAGGTGGGCATCCCGTTCACTGCTCTGCCTGCCGACCGCTTCCGCTCGGTCGATCTTTCCAGGTACAACGTGCTGGTGTTTCCGGACGACTACGCGGGAGGGCGACGCTGGAAGGCCAGGCTCGACAGCACCGGGCTGGCGCGGCTTCGAGACTGGATCCAGTCGGGCGGTGTGTTCGTGGGCATCAAGGGCGGGGCCGCTCTGGCGACCCAGGAGGTGGGCAAGCTCTGCCAGGCGCATCTGTTTCGCGAGAAAAAGACCAGCAAAAACAAGAAGAAAGAGCAGGCGAGCAAGGAGCCACCGAAGCCGCTGTTGCAAACCGTGGAGCAGCGAGAGCACGAGCGAAGGCTGGAACGCGTCCCGGGGTCGATTTTGAGGGCGCTTGTGGACACCACGCACGTGCTGGCTTTCGGCTACGGCGACGAACTGATGACCCTGAAGACCTCCGGCCTGCTTTTTGCGCGCACCAGCCGGGGCGACAACGTGGTGGTCTACCCGGAAAAGGCTCGCGTGGGCGGCTACCTGTCCCGGAAAGCGTTGAAGAAGACGGCTGGCACGCCGTATCTTCTCCTGGAACGAAGAGGACGCGGGAGAGTTGTTCTCTTTGTGGACGACCCGAATTTCCGCCTTTTCTGGCGCGGGTTGACGCGACTGTTTTTGAACGCTCTTTTCTTCGGACAGATCGCTTAGTCCTGCTGGGCTGGACTGCCGGAGGTGTTTTCTCCAGTTTCGCTCGGTCGAGCGAGCGTCCCCGACGACCGGGCGGGTAGCGGACTGTGTCGGGGCGCTGGGGAGACGCACCGGCTGCGGGTGAATTTCGGGGCTCCGAGCTGGGATTTTTGACGACCGGCGCGGAGCCGCCTCTTTCGCGAGGGTGGTCTTCAACGCGGGACGCGTTTTTGCACAGTGAGAACGAATGGCTTGCGAGGTGGTTGGCGGTGACAAAACGTGTGAGTTGGCGGGGTGCTTTGACGCGGATTGGCAGACTTGGGTTTGTCCTGGGGCTGCTCTGGCCCGTTTTCGGGTTTGCGCAGCTCGCGGAACCCCCCGTTGACGTGTTCGCCATGGCCCGCCTGCACTACAGGGGCGGCGGCGACTGGTACAACGACCCCTCCATCATTCCAAACCTCCAGCGTTTCATCCGGGAACACACCACCCTGCAGACAGCAGACGACGAGGTGCGCGTTACCCTGGAGGACGACAAGCTCTTCCAGTGCCCGATTTTGTTCATGACGGGTCACGGCCGGATTCGCTTCAGCCAGGAGGAGGCGCAGCGCCTGAGAACGTACCTGGAGAACGGCGGTTTCCTGTACGCCGACGACGACTACGGGATGGACAAGTACTTTCGCGAAGAGATCAAGAAGGTGTTCCCGGACAAGGAGCTGGTCGAACTTCCGGTCTCGCACCCGATTTACCACATCGTTTTCGATTTTCCCAAGGGTCTGCCCAAGATTCACGAGCACGACGGCAAGCCGGCTCAGGGTTTCGGCATTTTCGACAAAGGGCGTTTGGTCGTGTACTACACCTACCAGACCAACATTTCGGACGGGTGGGCCGACCCGGAAGTACACGGCGACCCTGAGAACCTGCGCCAGGCGGCGCTGAAGATGGGCACGAACATCGTGATCTACGCCCTCACGCACTGAGTCCGGTGGCTAACAGCGTGCGTTGAAGCCAGCAACCGACGTTGGGGTGCGGTCGCCGGGCCGGGGGCTTCAGAAAAGCGGAAGGCAAGAAAAGCGAGTGCGGGACCGAGGTGTTTCAGCGGTGAGCTCACGAGGCAACGACTGAATGGCAGAATCGACGTACAGGAATCTGGTCGAAAGACTGAACGAATACCGGCGTGTTCGCAACCGGCTGGCGGTGGCGACTGGTCTCGTGCGCGCCTCGGTGGCGGCGCTGGTTGCACTGGCCCTGGTCGTGGCGGTTGAGACGTTGCTGTGGTTGCCGCCTTCCGGTCGACACGTGCTGGTTTGGTCCGGCCTCGTGGCGGTTGTGGCGAGCCTTCTGGGTTTCGTGCTCGTGCCGTCGCTGCGGTTGCTGTTGCGGAAAGAGTCGCCGGTAGATCTGGCCTACGAAGTTGGCGGTCGTTTCCCCGACGTTGCTGACCGTTTGGGGAACGCGCTGCAGATTTACGAGTCGTCGCAGCGCGACAGCGACCCCGTGCAGAGGAGTCTCGCGCGGGCGGGTCTTGAGCAGGCGGCGCGCCTGGTCGAGGACCTGAACTTCCGCGACGCGGTCGACCGCGAGGCCTGGCGCAGGACGACGCGTCAGGCGCGCTGGTGGGCCCTTGGTCTGGCGCTGTTCGCGCTCCTGTTCGTAAAACCCCTGGGAGCTGGTGCCTACCGACTGGTGCACTGGAATCGTGTTTTCTACCGGGGGCCGGTACTGCAGGTTCAGGTGGAACCCGGGAACGTGGAGATCCTGCGGGGGAAAAGCGTGGAAATCCGGGCGCAGATTGCCGGGGGCTCCCCGGAGAGCGTGTTTCTGGAGATTTCGCCGGAAGACGTGGAGCGCAAGGAGCGCCGCGAGGCGAAAGCGGACAGCGCCGGTGTTTTCCACTGGCGTCTTAGCAGTGTCGACCGTTCTTTCCGGTACCGGGTCCGGGCGGGGCGCTTCGCAAGCCCCGAGTACCTGGTGCGGGTGGTCGAACCGCCCATCCTGCGCACTTTCCGAATCCGAATGGTTTACCCCAGGTACACCGGGCTCGGCGTCAGGACGCTGGAACCGAACGTGGGCGACGTGACCGCTCTGCCGGGAACGCGGGTGTCGATTTCCGGTCAGGCCAACAAAGAGCTGGCGGGAGCCACGCTGCTCTTCGAACGCGGAGATTCGCTGGCTCTGCGCGTGGACGGGCGGCGTGTGGCAGGCGATTTCGTGGTGCGTCGAGATGACCGCTACAGCATCCGCCTGCGGGACACGAGCGGCTACCTCACCCCGGAGCCGATCGTGTACCGCATCTCCGTGATGGAAGACGCCACGCCGGTTGTCTCCATCCCAATTCCCGGTGAGGACGTGGATCTGGGCGAGTCGATGGAGCTGCCACTCCTGGTGATCGCGGAAGACGACTTCGGCTTCTCGCGCGCAGAGCTGCGCTACCGCCTGCTTCCCGGAAACGATCTGGGCGGCGCTGTTGACACCTCCGAACACGTTGTGAAGCTTCCGCTCCGCGAGAAAGGGCCGCACCTGCGCATCGACTACAACTGGTCGCTGGCGAGTCTCGGTCTCCTCCCGGAAGACGAGGTGAGCTACTACGCCGTCGTTTACGACAACGACACGGTCAAAGGCCCCAAGAAGGGCGTGAGCCGAACCTACCGGGCACGTTTTCCGTCGGTGTTCGAGATTTACCAGGAGGTTGCGGAACAGCAACAACAGACGCTCACAGGGCTGGAGGAAGTGCGACAGCAGAGCGAGGATCTGAAGCAGAAGATCCGCGAGCTGTCGCGGGAGATGCTTCGCGAAACCAAGGTCGACTGGACGAGGAAGCAGGAAATTGAAGAAGCCCTGAAGCGGCAGGAAAAGGCGCTGGAGCAGCTTCGCCAGGTGGAGCAGAAGCTGAACCAGGCCGTGGAGAAGATGGAGAAGAACCAGCTCCTGGCTCGCGAGACGCTCGAGAAGTACCAGAAGCTGCAGGAGCTGATGCAGGAAGTGGCCACGCCGCAATTGAAAGAGGCGTTGCGGAAACTCCAGGAGGCGCTGAAGACCCTGGATCCGAAGCGGATCGAGCAGGCCATGAAGAACCTGCAGGCCAACCAGGAGGATCTGCTGAAGAGCCTGGACCGCACGATTGAGCTGTTGAAGCGCCTGCGTTTGCAGCAGAAGCTGGACGAATTGGCCAACAAGCTCGACAACCTGCTTCAACGTCAGGAAACGGTGAACAAGACGCTGAGCAAACAGGAGACCGAGGCTCGCAAGCTGGCTCAGCAGGAGAGGCAACTGGCACGGGATGCCGAGGACGTGGAAAAGACCCTGCGGGAGCTCAACCAGGAGGCCAAGAAGGTGCCTGGTACGCCTACAGACCAGCTCGACTCGGCGGTGGCCGCCATCGACTCGGCCAGCATCGCTGCCCAGATGAAGCAGGCCCAGCAGCAGATGCAGGCCGGGCAGCGGCAGCAGGCGCTGAAGACGGGGCAGCAGGCGATGGCGCAGATGATGAAACTTGCGCAGCAGATCCAGTCTGCCAAGAACGCCATGACGGGCCAGGAAACGTTGGAGGCCATGAAGGGCCTGCAGCAGGTGGCGTGGCAGGCGCTGGAGCTGTCGCAGGAGCAGGAGAAGCTCTGGCGCGAAATGCAGCAGGCCTCGAGAAACGGCCAGAACATCCCGAGTCTGGCTGAGCGGCAGGCGGATGTACGCGAGGCGCTGCAGCGCGTGGCGGAGGACCTGATTCAGCTTTCGCAGAAGACCTTTGCTGTTAGCCCGGAAGTGGCCCGGGCACTCGGTGAAGCCGCGGCGAAAATGGACCGTGCCCTTTCCAGCCTGGAAAGTCGCAACCCGGGCGCAGCGCGCAACGCGGCCTTTGAAGCGATGAACGCCCTGAACCGACTCTCGATGGGTGTGCAGAGCGCGCTGCAGCAGGCTGCGGGCAGCTCCGGACAGGGCGGCATGGAGCAGTGGCTGCAGCAAATGATGGGCTTGTCGAATCAGCAGCAGTGGCTGAATCAGCAAACGATGCAGTTTGGTCTGGGGCAGAAGTGGTCGGCGCAGCAGCAGGCTGCTCTGGAGCGGCTTGCGGCGCAGCAAGAGGCTCTGCGCCAGATGCTGGAGCAGTTGATGCGCGAAGCCGCCGGACAGACCGGTTCGGCCGGGCGTTTGGACCGCGTAGCGGAGGACATGCAGAAAGTCGCTGACGATCTGCAGCACGGCCGCATCCGGCAGGAGACGCTGGACCGCCAGGAGCGCATTTTGTCGCGGCTTCTGGACGCGCAACGCTCGATCCGCCGGCAGGGGCTGAGTCGAAAGCGGAAAGCGCAGTCGGCCAGGCGTCAGTTGGCCAGTCGGCCGGGAGCCTTGCCGCCGGGCCTGGGTGAGAAAGTGGACAGCTGGCGCGCTGAGCTTCTGCGTGCTCTGCGGGAGGGCTACGCCAAGGACTACCGGCGCTGGATCGAGCGCTACTTCGAGGCCATGAGCAGAGGACAGGAGGGGGCAACGCACTTGCGGGAATCACGATCGTGCTGGCCCTGGCGGTGACTGTGGTGCCGCTCGGATCGGGAGCGCAAATCCTGATCCGCCAGTCCGGCAAGGTTCCGCGAACGGCCGGTGCGCAGCGAGCCAATCTCTTCCGGCAGGCCCTCCGGCTGGAAGCAGCGGGGCAACTGGAGCGGGCCGTGGCCCTTTACAAGCAGCTCTTCGAGCAGGACCCGCGGAATTCCTCGTACCTGCAGGGAATCATGCGCTGCCTGAAACGGATGAAGGCTTACAACGAGCTCGAAGATTTCCTGCAGGACGCCCTGATGAAGCGCCCGGGGGACCCGCTGATCCTTGCGGAGCTGGCGTCGGCACGTTACCGGGCTGGCGCCAAGGACGAAGCCCTGCAGATGTGGCAGGGCTTGCTGAAAGACGCGAAACCGGACGAACGGATCTACCGGGCAGTTGCCGGGGCCATGCTCGAAAACGGGCTTCGCGACGAAGCCATCGAGGTTTACCGCGAGGGTCGGAAAAAGCTGGGCTCGCCTGCGTTGTTCACCTTCGAGCTCGCCAACCTCTACTTGTCGCGTCGGGACTACCGCGCTGCCACACGCGAGTACCTGCGCTACCTGCGTGAAAGGCCGCAGCAGGAGATGTTCATCAGCGGCAACGTGAACAGCTTCTGCAACGAAGCCGATGCCCTGAAGGTGGTCCTCGACGAGGTCCGCAAGGCGGTGGCGAAGAACCCTGACCAGGTGGCCTACAGGCTGCTTCTGGCCGACCTGTACCTGCGGGCGCAGATGTACCGCGAGGCGCTGGAGGAGTACATCCGGGCGGAGCGGAAGTTGAACGACAAACAGCGTCGCCAGTACCGTTTTCCGCTGTTCCGCTTTGCCCAGACGGCGCTACGCCAGGGGGCTGTGGACTACGCCCGACAGGCGTTTCACCTTGTGATCAAAATGCAGCCCAAATCCCGGGAGGCCATGCGGGCGCAGCTCGGCCTGGCGCAGGCTTTTGCGGAGGAAGGCAAGATCGAGCAATCTGTGGCGGCGTACCGGGATTTTGCCGCACGCTACCCGAAGGCCACGGAAGCCCGGGAGGCGCTCTACCGGGCGGCGAGGCTCTTCTGGGATCGACTTCAGCAGCCGGACAGCGCTGCTGCCGTGGCCGAGGTCCTGTCGCTTCGCTACCCGAACAGCCGGTACGCTCTCCAGGCGGGGCTTTTGCTGGCTAACTGTGACCTGGCGCGCGGGGATTACGAGCAGGCCCGGAAGCGTTTAGAAGACGTGATTCGTCGGGCGGGCAAGCGCTGGCCAGATGTTGCCGAGGAGGCAAAGTTCCGCCTGGCTGAGCTGTACTTCTACCAGGCCAACTGGGACTCGGCTCTGGCGTGTCTGAAGGAAGTGGCCACGCCGCCGCGCCTGGCAAAGGGGGCTGGGGCGTTTGCCAACGATGCCATCCAGCTCATGTTGCTGATTCAGGGCGGGCGAAACCTGGATCCCGACGTTCTCACTGCGCTGGCAAAGGCGCGTCTGGCTGTGGCAATCTGGAAACCCGCCGAAGCCGAGAGCCTGCTACGTCGAAAGCTTGAAGAGCGGCCCAACTCCCCGCTGGCCGATCGCCTCTGGTTTGCGCTGGCCACTGTGCTCGACACGCTTGGACGCAAACGAGAAGCACTGCAAACGTACGCGCAACTGGCGGAGAAATTCCCGGAGAGTCTTCTGGCGGACGTTGCGCAGCTTCGCGCTGCGGAAATTGCCGAGCAGCTTGGCGACGTGGAGGCGGCGCGACGTGCGTACGAATTGCTGTTGACAAACTATCCGAAAAGTGTGTATCTTGAAAAAGCCCGTAAGCGCTTGAGGGCTCTTGGGAGTAGCTGAGTGCCGCTCATCAGCGTGGCAGCCGGTGCTGCTGCGGTTTGAGGATGGGAGAGCCGTCATGGTCAAGACGTTTTTCCTCAAGCATCGTGATGCGAAGGACATCCTTCGTCGCATTCACGCCTTAGGGATTCTCGACTACCGTTTCAACTGGGGCGTGGATCTGGACGAGAAGCTCAACGCGCTCACGATTCATGTGGCCTACACGGGGGGCGACGAGCCGGAGGAGAAGGAGGCCAAGGTCATGAAGGAAATCGAGGCCTTCATCAAGGCGATCGATGTGGCGCCGGAGGAGAAGGACTCGGGAAAGTAGCGGCTCCACTGACTGGATCGTGGCTGAGCGTGCGCGGCTCCGAACTGCGAGTCGGCGCGCCACTGGAGGTGAAAGCATCGTGCGGTACCGCCATCTGAAAGCTGCTGTACTCGTGTTTGTTCTCGCCGCCCTGGGATTGACGGGCGTGGTTCGGGCACAAAAGATCCTGATTTTCATGGACCTGAAGCAGACGGACCACCTGAAAGCGTACGGCGTGGCCTACTGGACGCTGGAACAGGGCATCCCGGTTGAATGGCTGCTGAACTACCGGGGCGGCTCGTTCATGATGGACTACAACCAGGCCGTGGAGCGTGAGTGCCGACTGCGCGGTGTCGCGTACACGGTTGTGAACGCTGCGGACGTGACGCAGATCTACGCCACGATCGAAGCGAACAACATGGAGGTGGTGCGGCTCGAAAAGGCGCCCAAGATCGCCGTCTACACGCCCCCGAACAAGCAGGTCTGGGACGACGCTGTAACGCTGGCGCTCACCTACGCGGAAATCCCGTACACCACCGTGTGGGACGCTGAAGTTCTTTCCGGTGAGCTCGACAACTACGACTGGCTGCACCTGCACCACGAGGACTTCACCGGCCAGTACGGGAAGTTCTACGCCAGCTACCGCAACGCGCCCTGGTACCAGGAAGCCGTGGCGCAGAACGAAGAGATGGCCCGGCGTTTGGGCTTCAAGAAAGTCTCCGAGCTCAAGAAGGCCGTGGCGCGGGCCATTAAACAGTACGTGGTGCGTGGCGGCTTTCTGTTTGCCATGTGCTCGGCCACGGACACGATCGACATCGCGCTGGCAGCGGAGAACACGGACATTGTGCCGGCCGTTTTCGACGGCGACCCGCCTGACCCGGACTGCCAGTCGAAACTGGACTACAGCAAGACCTTCGCTTTCACAAACTTCACCGTGATCCTCGACCCGATGGTTTACGAGTTCAGCGACATCGACATCCCGCCGAACTACGCTCCAGTGCTTCGGGGGCCTGAGGCGGACTACTTCACGCTGTTCGAGTTTTCAGCTAAGTACGATCCGGTGCCTACCATGCTGACCCAGGATCACACCAATGTGATCAAGGGCTTCATGGGGCAGACGACGGGCTTCCGGCGCGACAAAATCAAGAAATCGGTGGTGATTCTGGGCGCTGCCGAGGGCACCCAGCAAGTGAAGTACATTCACGGCAACGTGGGCAAGGGCACGTTCACATTTCTGGGCGGACACGACCCCGAGGATTACCAGCACTACGTGTACGATCCCCCGACACAGTTGTCGTTGCACAAGAATTCCCCCGGTTACCGCTTGATCTTGAACAACGTCCTGTTCCCGGCGGCGAAGAAGAAGGAGAGAAAGACCTGATGCCGACGTTCGCAGAAATCCCTGTACGAACGCACCAGCGCGAGGAGTTTGTCAACATCACTGCGGAAGTGCAGAGAGTGGTTCGCGAGTCGGGTGTGGAGGAGGGCGTTTGCACGATTTTCGTGCCGCACACCACGGCTGGCGTCACGATCAACGAGGGGGCGGATCCGAGCGTTGTGGCCGACATTCTCGCAAAACTGCACCAGCTTGTGCCGCCAGGCGCGGGCTACAGGCATCTGGAGGGCAACTCCGACGCCCACATCAAGTCGTCGCTCGTGGGATGTTCGGCCAAGGTGATCGTGCACGGTGGCAGGCTGATGCTCGGCACCTGGCAGGCCATTTTCTTCTGCGAATTCGACGGACCGCGCAGCCGGCGAGTCTGGGTCCAGGTGAGCTGAGCCCGTCATGCTGCTCGGCGAAATCGGCGAGTTCGGGCTGATTGCCCGGATTCGCGAGATTGTGGCACGCCAGCGCGGTGACGTCGTTTTGGGCATCGACGACGACACGGCCGCCGTGCGTGTGGGGTCGGAAGTGCTGTTGCTCACCACCGATGCCCTCATCGAGAACGTCCATTTTCGGTTTGACTACTTTGAACCGGCCGAGGTCGGCTGGCGGCTGATGGCTGCCAACCTCAGCGACGTCGCCGCCATGGGCGGCACGCCCCTCTTCGCTTTGGTTGCCCTTGCGCTTCCGAAAACCATTCCGGTTGAGCACGTTGAGGGAATCTACGCCGGAGCGGTTGATCTGGCAGATCGCTTTGGAGTGGCCATCATCGGTGGCGACACTACCGGCTCGCCGCGGGATGGCTTTTTGTCGCTTACGCTTGTGGCGCGGGCTCCGGATGGCTGCTTCGCGCGTCGCGATCGTGCCCGGCCGGGCGACGTGCTGGCCGTTACGGGACATTTGGGCGGCGCTCAGGCTGGGCTGAACGTGCTGCTGGGGCGTGGCGAGCTGGATAGCGCCTCGTTTCCAGCGGTGGTGGAGCGACACAAACGGCCGTGGCCGCGCGTGGACGAGGGGAAATTCCTCGTTCACGAGATGGGTGTGGACTGCGTGATCGATGTGAGCGACGGGCTGGCGAGCGAGGTGGGACACCTGTGCCGGCTGAGCGGGACCGGAGCGCGCGTCGAGGCAGAACGCGTGCCGCTGCACCCCGAGACGGTACGTGTGGCTGAGCACCTGAGCGAGGATCCGCTGGACTACGCCCTCCACGGTGGTGAAGATTTCGAGCTGTTGTTCTGTGTACCCGCTGAACGCTGGGACGCGCTGGCCGCCGCGTGGCGGGAGCGTTTCGAAACACCGCTCACGCGCGTCGGCCAAATCGCCGACCCGGCCGAAGGCTTGACCCTCGTTTCCCCGGACGGAACGCAAGCCCTTACTCCACGAGGATGGGATCACTTCCGGCATGAGTCCTGAGCTGCAAGAGCCGCGCATTTTCCAATTTCTCAGGCCGGAGGTCGTCGAGCGCGTGGCCCCTTACCAGGCCCTTGCCGAAATCTACGACCACGTGATGCGGCATGTGAATTACCGCCGCTGGGCTTCCTACGTGAAGAAAATTGCCAGAGGGGCCGGCTTCCGTGGCGGTCGAGTGCTGGATGTGGCCTGCGGGACCGGGAATTTCCTGGGCGAGTTCGTGGGGCGGGACCGCGTGGCGGCTGGCTGTGACTACTCCCTGCCGATGGTGGCAATTGCTGCGCACAAGCTCCGTCGCAAGAAAGGCGTGCTGGGTTGCTGGGCGGCTGACATGCGCCGGCTCGCAGCCCGAAGCGGGTGGGACATGGTCGTCTGCCTCTACGACAGCATTAACTACCTGCCGGACCTGGCAGAGTACCGCAAATTCTTCGTCGAAGCCGCCGAGGTTCTTCGTTCGGGAGGCCTGCTGGTTTTCGACGTCTGCACGATTCAAAACTCGGTCATCAATTTCGACGGCTACAGAGAGCGCGGTTTTGCGAAGGACAAGGAGTACGTGCGTTACAGCTACTTCGACCGCTACACGGGGCTGCAGGTGAACGAGTTCCTGATCGGGGAGAAGGGGCAACTCGAGCGCAAAGCGGCTCTGGAAGTGCACAGGCAGTGGATTCGTCCCCTGGAGGACATCACGGCGGCTGTGCAGAGAAGCCCGTTCGAAATTGTGCAGATTTACGACGGTTTTACGAACAAGCCCGGATCGGAAGCATCCTGGCGTGTGCACTACCTGTGCAGGAAACCATGAACAGCCTGGACTTCAGCAACTCGGAAGGTCGTCGACGACCGATCGTACGCATCTACAACGCACGAATGGTGTACTCGCGTACGGGCGAGGGACTCACACGCGTCAACCTCAGTGTGGATCCCGGGGAATTCGTGTTCCTGGTCGGCCCCAGTGGGGCTGGCAAGTCGACCGTCCTGAAGCTGATCTACATGGACGTGTTCCCCACCGAAGGCCAGGTGATCGTGGGGAAGTACAACTCCATCTACGTGCGGCGTAAGGACATCCCGTACGTGCGGCGCCAGCTTGGCATCGTGTTTCAGGACTTCCGGCTGCTGCCGGACCGGGATGTGTTCGAAAACGTGGCGTTTGCTCTGCGCGTTACCGGGGCGCGAAGGAAGGAGATCAAGCGCAAGGTGCTGAGAGCGCTCGGAGAAGTGGGGCTGAGCCACAAGCGGAGCAAAATGCCCCACCAGCTTTCGGGCGGCGAGCAGCAACGGGTGGCCCTGGCGCGGGCGATCGTGAACGAGCCGCTGATCGTGCTGGCCGACGAACCGACGGGGAACCTGGATCCCGAGGCGGCTGAAATGGTGATGAATCTGTTGCTGCGGATCAACGCCAAGGGGACGGCGGTTTTGATGGCCACCCACAACGTGGATCTGGTGGAGAAAATGGGCAAACGGGTGGTCAGGATCGAGAATGGGCGGACATTTTGACCGCACCTGCGAAAAGTTTGACCAGAAGCTCCGAGCAAGGGTGAGCGTGGCGGACCGATGAGCGTGTGGTACACAGTGCGCGAGAGTCTGGAAGGATTCCGACGTGCCAGGATGGCGGCGGCCATCACCACGTTTACGGTGGCCTTTGCCCTTGTCCTGATGGCTCTCGTGTACATCGTGGCCAGCAACCTGGGTCGCGTGGTCCTGAATCTGCGCGCCAGGGTACAGATGGAGGCGTTCCTCGACCCGTCGCTGACCGACCAGGAGGCGCAGAAAATCGAGGACCAGATTCGCGCCATCGCCGGTGTGGCCGGCGTCGAGTTTGTGTCCAAGGAGAAAGCGCTTCTGGAATTCGAGCGGGAATTTGGCGAGGACGTGTTCAGTGTGCTGGACGAGAATCCGCTGCCTGCGTCCTTTCGGATTCGCCTGAAACCGGAGTTTCGCCGCTCTCAGCTTGCCAAGCAGGTTGCGGACGCCGTGGGCAAAATCGACGGCGTGGACGAGGTGGTGTACCGTGGCGACATCCTGGCTCTTTTGGACCGCTACATGGGCTACGTGCTGCTTGGGGGCGCGATTTTTGGGGTGCTGATCGGGCTCGGGTCGGTGTTGCTGATTTCGAACACGATCCGCCTGGCGATTCTTTCGCGCGCCAACGTGATCGAAATCATGAAGCTGGTCGGCGCAACAAACGGTTTCATCCGCCGGCCGTTCCTGCTGGAAGGCATGCTGCAGGGCCTGCTGGGCGGCTTCGTTGACGCTGTACGTTCTGGTGCGGGTGGCCAATCTCGAGATCCCGAATCTCATCGTGGTGGATCGGCGTTTGTATTTTGGAGTTGTGGTTCTGGGCTGGCTACTGGGCTGGCTCGGCAGTGCCGTTGCAGTTCGTAAGTTTCTCAAGTAGTTAGGTATTCGTAAGTTACTAAATTCCGCTTGACAAACGAAGGAGAATTCGCTATTTTTGCGAGGCTATTTATGCGCGAAGGCAGGTGATCGAAAGTGTCCAACATTGCGGAAGATCTTACAGACCGGGAACGTCTCATCTTTGAAGCAATTGTGCAGAGTTTCGTCGAGAACGCGACTCCTGTTGGGTCGCGATTTTTGACGAAAAAGATCGGGCTCGACATGAGCCCGGCCACGGTGCGCAACGTGATGGCGGACCTGGAGGAGAAGGGGCTCATCACGCAGCCGCACACTTCCGCAGGACGCGTGCCCACAGACAAGGGCTACCGCGTGTACGTGGATCACCTGATGCGACGCGAGAAGCTTTCTCCCGGCGAAAAGGCGGCGATTGTGCGCAGCCTGAAGACCGTGAGCCGGGATGTGGAAATCGTGCTCGACAAAGCCTCGCACGTGCTCGGTAGAATTTCGAGCCAGCTTGGTGTGGTGCTTGCCCCCCGTTTTCTGGAGGGAATCCTCGAGAAAATCGAGCTCGTGCCGGTGGCCAGCCGGCGCATTCTCGTGGTTTTGACGGTGCGTTCGGGGCTGGTGCGCACGATTCTGATGGAGATTCAGAGCGACATTTCGCGGGACCGGCTTCAGGAAACGGCGCGGATTCTGAACGAGCGTCTGCACGGACTTTCCCTGAGGCAGGTGCGCGAGCAGCTCAGCGAACGCACCCGCGATGTGGGCGGGGAGCACCGCGGGCTGATCGACATGCTGGCTCGGAGCGCGGACGAGGTATTTCGCTTCGAAACAGAGTCGCACTACCACGTGGCTGGCACGCAGAACATCGTGTCCCAGCCTGAATTCTCCGATCGAGAGAAGACGCGCAAGATCCTGGAGTTGCTGGAGAACAAAGAGATCATCATCCAGGTGCTCCAGGAGGGCGACGAGGAAGGCAAGGTATCGATTACGATCGGAGAGGAAAATCAGGAAGAGCTTCTGCGGAATTGCAGCCTTGTGACTGCCACGTACCACGTGGGCAGCGTTCGCGGAACGTTGGGCGTGATTGGCCCCACGCGCATGCCCTACGCCAGGGTGGTTGCTCTGGTCGATTTCATGGCCGAGACCCTGCCACATGTGATCGGTGCTTGATGAGACCCGGCAGAGGGGAGATGGTACGGTGGCAGACGAGAAATCGCTGGAACTCGGGACGGAAAAGGAACAGGCC
>JAADFT010000040.1 GCA_013152765.1 Calditrichota bacterium
TGTCGTCCACCACCACGCGAACCCAGCTGCTGTCGGTAGCTTCCAGCGTGAGGGCAATTGGCGAGAGTTTCGAAGCGACGGCGCTGGCCGTTGTCCCCGGTGTTCGCCGCGGTGTCGTCGGCGCTGCTGAGGCGGTGTCGCTGAGAGCAGCTTCCAGAGGAATCTCCTTCACGCTCTGCCCGGACGGACCGAACCAGCGGTCCTTGTAGTGCGCGTAGACCCACACCACAATGCCAATCACAATCACAAACAGCGCAGCCAGCACGTAGTCGCCAGTACGCCGGGGACGCCGCGCCGGTTTGTGCGCTTCTTTGGGCTTCTCCGCTACAGGTTCGGGAGCTTCCAAGCCCTCTTCGCCTTCGACCCCTTCCTCAGGCTCCGGCTCAGGATGCAAAAAGCTGTGAATCTGGTCGAGCAGCGGCTCCGCGTCGATTTCCAGCTTCTCTGCGAGCGACCGCACGAAACCGCGCACGTACGGCTCCGGCAGAAAATCGTAGCGGTCCTGTTCGAGCAGCTCGATGTACTGCGTCAGGATGCGCGTTTTCTCGTACAGCTCTTCGATGCTCAGCCCTTTCGCCTCACGGGCTTCGCGGAGAATGGTTCCGACCGATTTTTCTTCTTCCACAGCCCCTCCTCCGTCCTAGAGTTGCGCCAGGAACTCACGCATCCGCAGGTAGAAACGGGCCAGCGGAAACCCGACCACGTTGTAGAAGCACCCGTTGATCCGGTCTACAAAAACAGCGCTCTGGTCCTGGATCCCGTACGCCCCGGCTTTGTCCATCGGGCTTCCGGTGTCGATGTAGCGCCAGATCTCGCCCTCCTCGAGCTCCCGGAAGTGCACCTCCGTCACCTCCACATCAGCCACGCTGGCACCACTTCGAGTGTCCAGGACAGTGAACCCGGTGAACACCCGGTGCGTGCGCCCGCTGAGACGCTTCAGCATGTCGAAAGCGTGCTGCCGGGACGCGGGTTTGCCGAGGATGTCGCCGTCGATGACCACAATCGTGTCCGCCCCGACAACCAGCGCGTCCGGCTCGGTAGCCGCCACGTGCTTGGCCTTCCGTCTCGAGAGGGCCAGCACGTGCTGTTTGGGCTCCGCCGGCACGTCGTTCTCTTCGTCCGCACCGCTTTTTCGCACAACAAATTCCAGACCAATCTGTCGAAAGAGCTGCGCCCGTCGTGGCGATTCCGAGGCGAGAACCAGTCGCCGTCCTTTCAGGTCAAACATCCGTCAACGTTTCAGTCAGAATTTCCGCTGCTCCAGTGACTGCCGTGTCGTGTCTTCTGCTCCACCCATTCCCGCGGCCTTGCCAGACCCGCCAAAACAAGACTGACCACCCAGCGACGCACTGCGAAAAACACGCGGTCCGGTGTCGCCCGCGCAGAATTAGCTGTCCAGGATGATCGTCACAGGGCCGTCGTTGTGGATTTCCACCAGCATCATGGCGCCAAACACGCCCTGTTCGACTCGCAGACCGCTCTTCTTGAGCCGCTCGACAAAATGATCGAAGAGCGGGTTCGAAATTTCCGGCGGCGCCGCCTGGACAAAGCTCGGCCGCCGTCCCCGGCTGGCATCCGCGTAGAGGGTGAACTGCGAAACAGCCAGGAGCTCGCCACCAACGTCCAGAGCGGAGAGGTTCATCTTGCCGTTGGCGTCTTCGAAAATGCGCAGATTGACGCACTTGTCCGCCAGGTAGTCCGCGTCCTTCTCTGTGTCGCCGTGCTTTACGCCGAGCAGAATGACCAGACCTTTGCCGATGGCGCCAACGACCTTGCCGTCCACGCTCACAGAAGCCTTGCGCACTCTCTGAATGACCGCTCGCATCTCAGCGTCCCAGGTAAATCGCCAGAAGTCCCACAAGCATGTCCGCCTTCAACAGGTTGCTCAGGCGTGCCAGGTGAGCTGGCTCCGTGCTCCGCCAGAAGGCCCAAATGGCGTAGAGCAAAACCGTGTCCACGCCGAACAGAACGATCCAGAAGTAGTCCTGGTCGTACACGCCTGCCAGGTACGGCAACCAGGTTGCCACAATCAGAACCGCGAAAACAGCCGTCACCACGGCCTGGGCCGCTCGCACGCCGTGCACAACCGGAAGTGTTTGCGCAGCGCCCGCACGGTCGCCACGCATGTCCTCCACGTCTTTCACGATCTCGCGGCCCAGGTGGAAGAGAAACGCAAATCCGGCCGGAATCAGGGCCTCTCTCACCCGTCGCACCGCCAGGCCCCCGTAGATGAAAGCCAGGGCCGAAACCAGACTCACCGTCAGGTTGCCCCACAGGACCGTCCGCTTCAGCCGCGCGCTGTACAGGACAAGCAGCAACGACGCCGCCAGCGCCACTCCCACAGCAGGCCAGCCAATCGGCGCGGCGAGCAAAGTACCCGCGGCCATCAGCAGTAGAGCAAAACTCAGCGCCTGCCGCCGCGACACCCGCCCCGACGGGATTGGCCGCCAGGGCTTGTTCACCCTGTCGATTTCCACGTCGTAGGCGTCGTTGATCGCGTTACCGCCAGCGCCCACCAGCATGCCGGACAACCCCGCCAGCAGCACCCGCCACAGCGGCTGCACCGTTCCCGTCACAGCCGCACCCAGCAGGATCGACAAAAACGCAATCAGCCCGTTAACGGGCCGCATGAGCGCAACGAAACCGGAGAATTTTCCTGCCAATGGCCTGACCCTTCGCCCAAACACATACGAAAAAGGCCGCCAGATCTGCTCACCGGCAGCCCCTACCCTGAAGCAATTTAACCGAGGACAGGCCAAAAAGCAAGGCAATTTTGCCGGGCAAACGGGCCCACCCGGCCGCGGCAGAGCCTGTACGCCCGAGCAACCAGCGAACAGGCAATTTGGGGTCAGCTCTCGCGGCACGCCTTCCCAAAGGGCTGGTCAGAATTCCGCCACCAAAGTCACGTGCACCTTGCCCGTGGCGAACGTGTCGCCCTGGCCCAGCCCGTAATCCACGCCGAGCACCCCGAGGCGCGTCTCCAGGCGGACGCCGACGCCGTAGCCGGTACGCCAGAGCAGACGACCAGGCGCGCCAATTCGGCCAACGTCGACGAAGGCGTACGCCCAGCTACGCGGCCCCAGCAGAGTGCGAAATTCCAGGTTCGACCAGACCAGAGAAGTACCCGCGAACTGATCTTCCCGGTAACCCCTCAGCGTCCGTGCGCCGCCAAGCCGGAACTGCTCGGACAGGGGCACCTCCCGACGGCTGGTCTGTAATTGCCGCACGTGTCCGCGCAGAGCCAGCACCTGGCGGCGCAGAACCGGCAGGTAGACCTCCAGATCCATGTCGACTTCCCTGTCCGTTCGCCAGTGTCCCGGTTGTGCCTCGGCCAAAGCGTCCGAGTAGCGGCGTCGCCAGCGCCGCACGGTCGTGTTGAAGTAGGCTCCGCGCGCGGGGAAAAGCGCGTCGTCCCGGCGGTCCACTTCCAGACCCGCCGAAACAGCCAGGGCGTCGCTCCTGGGGATGCCAAACCGCTGCCCCCAGATCGAGTCGGGCGTCACGGAACGGCGTTCCAGCCGGCCAAACACCCGCCAGTCGCGCACGGCCACGGAGCTCAGTCCGACTTTCCAGCTCCGCTCCACGTAGGTGCTGTCCTGAACCTTCTGTACGAAGCCCACCTCACCGCCGAGCGGCAATTTCCACAGAAAGGGCTCGGCGTAACTCAGCGACAAGTCCTGACTGAGCCTGTCCCGACGGCGCCAAAAAACGTTCAGCTTACGCCCGGTGCCAAACAGGTTGCCAAGCCCAACGTCCACGAGACCTGTGAAGAACCCCGGTCTGCCCAATCGCCCGGGCACGTACCCCAGAACGCCGTCCACACGATTCGTGCGCGCTTCCACAAGCCAAACGTCCACGACAACAAGACTGTCGTTCAGCGCGCTGAGCTGCCAGCCGGTCACCTCGCGCACGTACGGAAGCCGCTCCAGGCGAGACAACCCCTCGAGCAAACGCCGTTGCGAGAAGATTTCGCCCCGCGAGACGTTGAGCAGGCGCCTGAGCAGGGTCGGGCGCGTCTGCACCGCTCCGTGGAAGCGCACGCGGTCGACGCGTACCCGCTTGCCAGGATCGAAGTCCACGCCAAGCCAGACGGTGTCCCGGTTCGCAGTTGCGACGACCGAATCAACCTCAAGAAAGAAGAACGGGTGCCCGCCATCCAGCAGGGAAGACCGGACACCGGCCAACGCGTTCCGGAGTTGTTCCTCGTTCAGAACGTGACCCCGAAGCGCCCGAATTCGACGCAGTTCCGCCACCGAGTCGTTGCCGACCAGGCCGCCGAAAAGGACACGCGGTCCGGCCGAAAAGTACACGTCAACAGTGCTCGCGCGCCCACCCGTCCGGTACACGGCCGAGTCGACCCGGGCAAACCAGAATCCTGCACTTCTGAGAACTTCCAGGTAGGTCGAAATCAGCTTCTGGAGTGCCACAGAATCGGGCACGACTTCCTGCGCCAGCCCGCTCACGGAAAGCGTTCTGGGCCAACCGTGCGCCACAACCGGCACCTTCGAGGTCTGTGCCCGCACGGATCCGGCACCCAGCACGCAGGCAAGTGCCAGGAGCGCAAAGCCAATCCGGACAAAGCGCTCGAGTCGTGTCTGCTCTGTACCCGCCTGCGTTCCAGCGGTACTCTGCCGGAGCTCCGGTGAACCCGGATTTGCGGTTTTCCGAGTCACTCGCCTCAAAAGTACGCCCTCACTTCTGCCTGCATCCTGTGGACGGTGCGCGGCCGAAACGGATCGGAGCGGCCCACGTAGCTCACGCTGGCCATCAGGCCGTTGCTCAGGCGGTACTCAAAACGAGCACGCCACTCCGCGGAAAATCCGGGCTCCAGCCCGTTGGCCATCTCGTACGGGATCGCCCGTCCCGCAGGCTCCGCGTTCAGCTTCGCAAGCCGCGTCTCCAGGCGCAGTCGCCCCTTTCCCCGGAAGGCAACCGTCACCCGCGGAGCGAAGCGAAACAGCTTCACCGTCGTTTCCGGTGTTGGTACACGGTCCCGGGCGGCAAGCACCTCCAGCTCGCCTCCCACTTCCCAGGCTGAACCGACCCGGTACGAAATTTCGAGACTCCCTCCGTTCCTCCGAATGTCCCGGTTCTGGCGGAAGCCACCCGCGAACGTCCTTCGCGTCCCGCTGGTCTGTACCTCCAAACGCAGCGCAAGGGGACGCAGCGGGCTGAGCTGTACCATCAGCGAGCGAAGGTCGTCCAGACTGCTCTGCCCGCCTTCCAGCAGACGGTTGTTCAACCCCTCACGGTGGCGCCAGCGCAGCCGCACACTGCCGTCCCGGCGTCCGCGCCTGTAGTACACGTCGTGCTGTCCGAACCACACTCCCACCAGCGTGTAACGGGGATCCCGAAAAACGCTCGTGTGCAGCAGGTAAATTTGGCCCGGGTGGGGGTACTGCGTTTTCTCTTCGAGCCGAAGAGTGCTTTCGGTGCTGAGCTGTCGAATCAGACGCCACCACAGACGCCCGCGCCGTTTCGTCGGGAACAGACGGCCGAGATTGGTGCGCACCACAGCGCCCGTCCTCAGGTCGACAACGGGCAGGTATTCGTCGGTGGTCACGAGCCGCAGGATGGTGTCACCGTAAGGATCGGGCACGTACTCGTTGTAGGCGGGATCGAAACGGTAATTCCCGCGGCCGGGCTCAACCTTCAGAAAAACACGTTCCTGACGCGCTACCTGGGTGTTCGAAACCTGGTAGTGCCAGGTGGCCTGAATTGCCCTCCGGAGTGGGCTCCAGCGGACAGCAAGATCCGCCAGATCCGTTCGGGCGTTCGGGGTTAAGCCGTCTTCGTAGCGCCGCTCCCTGTGTGTGAGGTCCAGGCGTACGGAAAAATCGCGCCCGCCCTTGAGCTCACCGCGGAAGTTGTGGGTGGTTGCCACGGAAAAGGGCTGGACCAAGCCCCGGCGCAACCGGTCGTCCACACGACGCTCCGAGTACCACCCCAGCGAAAGACGTCGGCCCCGTAAGAACTCCGCACCCACGCGCCAGCGGTCGAACTGAAACGCGTCCGTCAGCGTGTCTGCGGCGGTTTCGCGGCGCCGTTCGGCCTCGTACTGCACGTAGGGACTCAGCCAGGCACGCCGGTAGCGCAAGTCGCCCCGGCGCCGCACCCAGCTTCCGGAAGAACCTGGACCAGCGCTACGGTCGATCCAGACCTGGCGCAGATTCAGAGTCGGCCAGCCACGACGGTCGAGGGTTACGAGCGCCTCCGAGCGCGAGGATCGAAAGCCCCCCGGCTTGGCAAGACGCCCTACTGAGAGACGCGAAGCAAGGCCCCACGCGAGATTCAGCTCTCCACCCGTTTCCAGCACCGTTTCCTCCCGGCTCGCCTGGTCGGGCAGGTCCCAGCGCCGGTTGTACTCCACCTGTTGCGTGCGGTCGATGTCGTGAAAACGAGGCCCAACTCGTCGGAACAACCCGTGCCAGGCGACGTCGCCGAAGCGTCCCAGTTTCGGGTGCACCGAAGCCGTGACCACACCCGCAGCTCCCAAATTGTCCGCGTCGTCGAGACTTGAGTACAGGTTTCTGTCGAAGCGGCTCACAGCCCACTGCGCCTGCACTCTTCCAGTCCCGCCGAGGTTCACCTCCGCCGCGGACACCATTTGCTCTTCCCGCTGCGCCAGCGGAAGCCGAATCACCGGCAGGTAGCGGCCGCGTCCTGGTCCCACGTACTCGAAAATCCCGACACCCCGGTACCGGTAGTCCCCGTGTCCTTCCCCGACGTCGGAAAAATGCACACGGTAGTCGCCCTTGCCAGGCCCCACGTAGACGAACACACTGTCCCGGTACACGTAGCTGCCCTTGCCCTCCCCAACGTACTCAGCACCGTCCACGGTGGCTTTGGTCGGGTCGTCGCCGGCCCTGCGCAGAGCCGCCAGACGACGCTCGTTCAGCACGAAACCCACGGGGTTCTTCGTGTCGTCGCTTTCGCGAACGTACGTTGTGCGCCAGTGGAGACGCCCCTGCTCGCGCCGGTTCCCCAGCCGGATCGCGTACAGACTGCGCCGAAATTGTTCGTCGGAGTACTGGAAATCCACCTCGATGCGCGAATCTGCCGTGATCAGCCGGTGCCGCGTGAACGTGATCTCCCCCGTGCTGTAGTCGATCACGTAGTCGTGATCCTCGCCGCGCACCATCCGGACACCGTCCACCCACACGCGCTCCGTCCCGGCCAGCACGATGATGTCCGTGCGTCCGTCTTCGCTGTGCAGCCGGTACGGCCCCTGAACACCCTCCTGGCCCATGAAACGGTTTGTCGTGAAGCGGCCGCGCGAAGCAGCTCCAGACAGGATGCCCTCCAGACCGCCCCCCTGCAGCCGAACCATGCCGCCCTGGAGCTTGCGGTGGTAGCGCTCGAACTCCTGACCGGGAAAATCCAGCTCAAAATCGCCAAGCGTCGCCTTTACCCCTGGTGCGTCGATCTGGACGAAGACCTTGTCGATTTCCTGCAGGGTTTGCGTGTTTCCCTCGGGTTGCAAAGGCGTGTTCTGGTCCGTCAGCGACGCCGTCACGTTGATTTTGTCCGCTACTTTTCCGGACAGTTGCAGCCGTAACCCGGACTGCAGTGTTAAACCACGGTCGGTGCCGAAGTTGATGCCTCGAACCACGCTACCGCTCTGGCGCAGCCCCTTCTGAGGGCTCCAGAGTGGACTTCTGCGTTTGCTCGCGGGAGCCGGAGGGCCGCCAGCCGTGAGCAGTTCCACGTAGCGGCGAAACGGCAAACCGCGCCACCGCCAGGGAATCTGCAGGGGCAGGATCTCGTAGCGGATCTGCAAGGAATCCGAGGGGAGGTGGTGCAACAGCCTGATCAGCCGGTGGCGAAGAGACACGGCGTAACACGAGTCGGGAACTGGTTGCCCCTCGGCGTAGAGCCGCACGCTTCCTGCCAGGATGAAACTGTCCGGGAGGGCCACAACCGAATCGGCGGGGCCAAGAACGACGGTGAATTGTCGCTCGTAGGAGGAGACGTTACGGAGCAAGGTCAGGTTGGTGGAAGGTTCGGCCGCCTGCTGCCCGGCCGGCTGAGGCCCAGCGGAGGCGAGAGCACGGAGGAGCGTCGCCGCGACGAGGGCGCAAATGCGCAACCACGTCCGGTGAGGGATTCTAAGGGGCTTGCTGAACGTCAACGCTGTACCGCAAGATCTGAGGCCCGGCAGCATCCAGGATGAACACGCGGTTCCCGTGCACCGCGACGTCGACCGGGTGTTCCGGGGGGCTGGAAACGAACGTACCGGTGCAGAGGCGTGTCCTGAAAAAAGTCACGAAGCCCGTCTCGAGGTCAGCCACAAACACAAGGCTGTCGCCGGAGCAAGCAAGGCCCACTGGCTTCTTAAGCACAGTCTCCCCGTAGCTGCCGAGGTAATTGCCGAAGAAATCGAAGAGCACCACCCGGTGGGCAACGGAATCGACCACCACAACCCGGCTGGCGCCGTCCAGCTCCAGGCGCGTTGGGTCCGAAAGCTGGCCTTCGCCGGATTCAAGATCACCGAAGCTGTCCACGGGCTCGCCGAGGGTGTCGAAACGGAGGATCCGGCGATTCTCGCGCTCGGCCACGAAGAGGTCGCCGTGTTCACCCTGGGCCACCGAAACCGGGTAGCCAAACGTCCAGGGAGGATCCAGCTCGTGTCCAGCCACGGAAGCCAGGTAGTTGAGATCTTTGTCGTAACGCTCCAGACGGTGGTTGTTGAAATCACAAACGTAAACGTCCAGCCCGTTTGCGGCACACAGGTCCGCGGGGTGGTCGAACTGCTCACGCCCCCAGCCGTACCCACCGACCTCGAGCAGCGAGTCACCCGGGGCAGCAATTCTCAAGACGCGATTCCGGCCTGCATCGGTCAGGTACAGCCAGCCGCGGGGGTCCGGCTGTCGGTTGCGCGTCCACGGGGAGCCGAAAAGCCCGCTCGAAGTGGAAAAGAACCAGGACCCGAGCTGCTCCGTGTGCCGACACCGGGTCACCCGCTGGTTTCTCGCGCGCCAGGATCAGACCCGACGCGCCCACCAGCAGCGCCCCCGTCAGAAGCAGAATTTTCCGAATTTGAACGCGCAGGGACTCACTCCACAAATTGCCTCACGAAAAACTTGGGCGACAGCGCCTCTCCCGTCGCGCGGCGGATCATCTCGTCCCACCGGTAACGGGCTCCCGGTGCAAACACCTTCTCGACAAAGAACTGCCCGATCCGCGGGTCGTTGGCGAACGAGAGCTCCTCGTTGCTGGCCTTCAGCACCTTGTCCGCCAGCGTGAAGTGAAATTGGCTGGCAAGCATTTCGCCCAGCATGTAGTTGTGGTAGTACACAGGAGCCGAAGTGAAGTGGATCTTGGCTGCCCAGTCCGGCTTCCTCCGGTTTTCAGGCCGGTGCAGGAACTGGTAGCGTTCTTTTAGATCCCACCACAAACCGTTCAGGTCCTGGTCGGGATTGTCGTACAGCGCCTGTTCAAAACGAAACATGACCTGGCACCAGCGCGCGAAAACCAGTTGTTGCAGTCTGAGACTTTTACGAACAGTCTCGTCGATCCGTTCGCGCTCTTCCTGCGAAATCCCCAGCATGGCCTGCATCCAGGCAGGGTTGCGCGAAAGGCGGCCGAAAAACATGGCCACCGCTTCGGTGGTGAACGTGTGCGCCGGCTGGCGCAGGAGGTACGGGAGGGAGCGGTCGATGTACTTGTCGTACACGCCGTGCCCAAGCTCGTGCAGAATTGTGTTCATCCAGTACTCGTCATTGCGGAGGTTGGCAAGCACGCGGACATCGCCTTCGCGGTCGATGTCGGTGCAGAAGGCATGCTGCTCTTTCCCTTCTTTCTCGTACAGGTCACTTCGCGCCAGGATGTCGTCCACGTCCAGACCAATCGACTCGTAGTACTTCCGGGCGATTTCTTTGATGTCGTGATCCTTGTAGTAGGGATCGAGCTCCACTTCGTAGACCTGTGGGCCCTCCTGGAAGAACGGGTCCTGGTAGTGCCAGGGTCTGAGCTCGCTTACGCTGACGCCGTAGCGTTTCGCCAGGATTGTGTCGACCTCAGCCTTGAGCTCCCTGAAAGGCTCTTCGGTAAGTCGGGCAAGTTCGTCAAAGATTTTGCGTAACTCGTCGAGGTGCAGCTCGTCGAGCTCCAGGCTCATGACGTAGTAGTTCGCAAAACCCAGGCTCTCGGCCGCCTGGTTGCGCAAGCGCACGAGCTCGAGCAGATCGTTGGCCACCACCTCACCGATCTGCTTGCTGGCTTCCCAGGCCTTGCGACGCCGCTCCGAGTTCGTCTCCGTGCGCAGGATTCTGCTGATCTCGTTGTCCGGCACACGCCGCCCGTCCAGCGTAGCGCGAAATGTGTTGAACTTCTCCTCGATGGCCGTACTTTTGCGGATGATTTGTTCGAGGAGCGTCGAATCGATCTGATTGCCAAGGTAACTGTTGTAGACGAGCGTCAACTGCCGGGCCAGCAGCGGTTCGCGGATTTTGCCGGACTCCTTCCACCGTTTGAGTTGCTCGAAATCCTGCCGGTTCGAGTAGATTTTGCTCAGCTTCAACCGCAATTCTTCGTACCGTCGGTAGGCCTCCGGACGACCGGTGGTGCTGGCCTCCCACTGCGCCAGATTCGCCTCTTTCTCAAGAGGTTTCACCTTCTGAACGTGTTGCTCCAGCCACTGCGAGAATTCCTGTTCCATTTTGTTCCTTCCGCATCCGCTCACAAGCAGTGCAAATCCGAGTGACACGACTGACAACAGCGCGATTTTCCGCCGCACGGTTTTCCTCCAGGTGCTCGTTCATGCCAACAAAAGACGCGGCAATTTAGAAAACCACCCTCGCAAAAGCAAGCAACAAAGGGACTTGGGCCCACCCAGGTCCTGGAGCGGTCATCCCCCGGAACAACGACGTCTCCCTGCTCTTTCCCCGTCACCTGTCCACTTGCTGCGCAGGGTCACTTTGCCACCTCTCCCGGGAGAGTCGAGGTCCCCGCTCCGCCTCACCCGCAACGGCTCCCGGGCCGCCTTGATTGTCAGGTCAGACTAAAAAAGCCTGCGAGAGCTTTCTCGCAGGCTTCTGTTTCCTCGGTCACGTTGCGGGCTGTTACATGAGAGCCCGGTACTCTTCGTAGAGCTTCACGATCGCTGGCACGTAGCGGCGGGTTTCCCCGTAGAGGATGTGGTCCTGTTTACCCGAGGCCAACCAGCGACTCGCGCGCCGCGCCCCACCGTTGTAGGCGGCGAGAGCGCCTTCCAGCCCGTACTCGCTCACCAGGTCGGAAAGGTAGCGGGCACCAATTCGCAGATTTTTGATCGGGTCGAACAACACATCCTCAGCCGAGGTCCACTGGATTCCTTCCATCTGGGCCACGTAACGCCCGGTGGAAGGCATCACCTGCATCAGGCCCATCGCGCCCGCGGGCGAGACCACGCGCGGATTCCACGTGCCGCCAGTTTCGTGCGTAATCAGCGCGCACAACAAATCGATCGACAGGTTGTCGTACTGCAGCGACAGTTCGTAGATCTCGTTCGCAATTTCGAATTTCTCCTGCGACGGCATCTCCGGGTTGTACCTGTCGATGATGGAAATGACTTTCTGAAGCGCGTAGTTGCGACGCGCGTTCGCGTCCACAACCGCCTGCAATTCGGCGACACGCTGCTCAAGCTGCTGGATGCGCGCCGTCATCTGCGCGTCCACCACGTACCCGACGCTGAAACCGACGAGGCCCATCCCCGCGAGCAGCAGCAGAACCGTGACAACGCCCTGCCTGACGTGCCAGCGACGGAACCAGCCCATCGCGGCAAGTTTTTTCATCTGTTTGTTACCTCCACCCATTTTCGTACGCATTGTTCCACCCCCAGTCCGTTGCGTTTTCGTAACAAAGCCGTCTTACTGAACACAGCAAGAGCCGGTCTCGCCACGCCTACCTCTGCACAAGCCCAGCGAGATCGGCT
Organism: Calditrichota bacterium; assembly: GCA_013152765.1. Taxonomy (GTDB): domain Bacteria; phylum Zhuqueibacterota; class Zhuqueibacteria; order Oleimicrobiales; family Geothermoviventaceae; genus Geothermovivens. Next base: position 11,915 of record JAADFT010000040.1, read on the forward strand.
CTCATCGAACCCATTAGACGCAGGTACCCGCGAAAAGTTTCATTTTGAACCCCAGGGAAAGTCAACAAGGAAAGGCCTCGAGTTGTTCCCCGCTTGTTTCGTTTGTCCTGGTTCTTTGGCTCGTCCCCACCATTCGCCATACAACATTTCCCCACTCTGCGCAACGGTCTTACCAGAGACGCCGTAAACAGAGCAGCCAAACATCCCCCTGCGCCGAATCCTTCCGACCGCCTCTCCGGATCAGCCCGGGAGACAAAGCCGCTACCACGGCCGACCGCTTGTTCCGCTCGGGTTCGGCTTCGTAGCGCAGCAGCCCGGTCCATTTTTTAAGTAGCCGCATTCTCTCCTGATTTTACGCAGCAGGACTCAGGATTTTCCCGCTCTGTTGGGTCGGGAGAGTCTTCCTCATTCCGTCTTTCGGGAAAGAATGTACGACTGGCCAAGCACTTGCGAGCACTACGCGGGTTCCCCCACGCGCACCGTCGAAAGCCACACACAGAGCCCGAGCGACACCCGTTTCGCCAGGAATGGAGCCTCCACGGCCCAAAAAGAAAAAAACCGAGGTTACTGACGAACCGGGGTTAGGGGGGTTACCGGTGTCGAATCAGCAACGCTCGGTTTTCACATCTGTTACTTACAACAAGCGTGCCAAATCACGAGCCCCCGATCAATCAACCAGAAACCTCAAAACAGAAGAATCAAACACTTACAAACAGCCGCAAATTGCCTACCCACTGGCATTCTGGTGAAATTCCGACGGGGTTGCAAGATGCAACTGTGGCGGTTTCATTCTGCAACATTGTTCACCTCGGCCGGGAACGCTCCATCCACGCCGTACTGCCTGAGCTTTCGCCACAAAGTCGCCCGCGAGAGGCCCAGCACGTCCGCTGCCTTTTTCCGATTGCCACCGTACTTGTGCAGCACGTGCAGGATGTAGAACCTTTCCAGTTCCTCCAGAGTCATGTCCTTGCGGCGGGTCACCTGGATCAACGACTCGTCCTCGCCCCAGAAATGCGGCGGCAAATCCTCGGGCATGATCCGGTCGCCCTGGCAGAGCACAACGGCCCGCTCCATCACGTTTTCCAGCTCACGTACGTTTCCCGGCCAGTCGTACTCCATCAGCAAAGCCAGCGCCTGGCTCGAGATTCCGACCGTTGGCCGACCGAGCTCCTCCGAGAACCGGCGCGCGAAATGCGCGGCCAAAACCGGGATGTCCTCGCGACGCTCCCGCAGGGCTGGCAGGCGAATGGGGATTACGCTGAGGCGGTAGTACAGATCCTCGCGAAACGCACCCTCCCGCACCAGCTTCTCCAGGTCCTGGTTCGTGGCAGCGATCAGCCGCACATCAACGCGCCTGGACCGCGTGTCGCCCACGCGACGCACCTCGCCGTCCTGAAGAAAGCGCAACAGTTTCACCTGCAACGCAGGGCTGGTCTCGCCGATTTCGTCCAGGAACAGCGTGCCGCCGTCGGCTTCCTGAACAAGCCCGATCTTGTCCCGCATCGCGCCCGTAAAGGCACCCCGCACGTAACCGAAAAACTCGCTCTCCTGCAGGTTCTCGGGAATCGCGCCACAGTTCACGGCCACCCAGGGACCCTGAGCGCGGTTGCTGTTGGCGTGAATGGCCCGTGCCACAAGCTCTTTTCCCGTGCCGCTTTCGCCGGTAATCAAAATCGTGCTGTCCGTTTTGGCAACACGGGTGACCATCCGCATGACGTCCATCATCTTGCGGCTTCGGCCAAGGATCGCTTCGGCCCCGTACTTCTCGCGCAGGCGCGCACGAAGCTCGTTCACCTCTTCTTCCAGGCGCCGCATGTCCAGGGCGCGCTCGACCAGCATCATCAGCTCTTCGTTGTCGAAGGGCTTGGTTACGTAGTCAAACGCCCCCTCCTTCATGGCGCGAACACCCGACTCGACACTGCCGTAAGCCGTGATCACGATGACCTCCATCGGAGGCGCCACGCGCTTGGCCCGGCGGAGTAGCTCCAGCCCGTCCATCGGGCTCATGCGCAGATCGGTGATCATCAGGTCGTACGCCTTGGCGGCGATTTTGCCCAAAGCGGATTCACCGGAATCCGCCTCGTCCACGTGGAAGCCGCGACGACGCAGAAAAATCGACAGCGACCGCCGAACGTTCGGCTCGTCGTCGACTACGAGAATGTTCATGCTGCCTACCTCATCACATCAACTGCTCTCACGTACCTCAAGACCCCGCGACAGTCGTTCTGTCTGAATCCCGTCAACCACGCAGGTTGAACGGCAGGCCACTCGAATTGTTCACCGAAAGCGGTTCCTTGGCCACCACGTTTCGCCCAAGCGCGCCTTCTCCTCGGAAGCGGCACCTTCCTCTTCCTGATCCCGAAGAGGCAGGTAGACCCGAACCTCTGTCCCTTCGCCGGGCCTGCTTCGCAATTCCATTCTCCCTCCGTGCGCGCGAACAATCCCGTCCGAGATGGGCAATCCCATGCCCACCCCGGTCGACTTGGTCGTGAAGAAAGGCTGAAAGACCTTCTTTCGCGCTTCTTCCGGGATGCCCGGCCCGTTGTCGGCCACGGCGATCCAGACCTGACGCTGCCCCTCTTCCCCTGTGTACACCCCAGAGGAAACTCGCACCAGGCCAGCCGCTTTTTCCTTAACGGCATCCACCGCGTTCTGCAGCAAATTCACGACCACGTGCTTCAGAAGCTGACCGTCCACAGGCACCTGTGGTAGAGCCTCGTACAGAGCCGTTTCCACCCGCACGTTTTGTGGTACTTCGAGCCGGTAAAGCCGCAGAACGTCGTGTACAAGCGCATTCAGATCGCTCGGCTCCTTACGCGGCCGGGGCAACCTGGCGAACCGGAGAAAATCGTCGAGCACCCGGCTGACGCGCCGCGATTCCTCGAGCACGATTTCCATGAGCTCGCGGTCTTCGCCGCTTACGTCCAGGGCGTCGCCCAAAGTACTCACAGACGTGGTGATCGCAGCCAGAGGATTTCTGATTTCGTGCGCGATTGCCGCCGCCAGCTCGCCCACTGCTGCCAGCTTCTCGGCTTCAGCCGCTCGCTTCTCAAGCTCGCGTTGCGCAGTGATGTCGATCAGCCCGATCAGTTGCCCCCGGAACGGATCGCGCATCTCTTGCCGCGTGGCCCGCACCCGCAAGCGACGGCCGTCAGCGCGCACAAGGTTGAGTTCCGTCATGCTCCCATCGGTGCCCGCTTCTGCCGGAGAACCGGTCGCCCACTCGGCCAGTTCCTCCGCCGCCACAAACTCCGCGAAACGGTGCCCCGACTCCAGCTCCTGAATCGACAGTCCCAGTAGCTCGGCACCCTGCCTGTTCACCAAGCGAATCACGCCGTCCTCATCCACCAGCACAAGCCCAACCGGCAGGTTCTGAAACAAAGCCCGGTAGTTTTCCTCGGATTTCCTCAGGGTGTTGACGAAGCGAGCCCGTTCCACTGCAGCAACAAGCTGGCTCGCCAGTGTCCACAGGAAATTCTGAGCGCCCGCCTCGCCCACCGGCAGCTTGTCGCTGAACAGCACCGCCAGCGTGTTCCGGGAACCTACGGTTGGCACCGAAATCGTAGCCAGACAGGCGTGAAGCGTCTCGCCGCTGGCGTCGATTGTCGTCGTACGGCAGATCCCTTCTTTCTGAGCAGCTTCTACCGCGGCGAGAATGTCCGCCTCGCGGATCCCCCGTTTCACCAGGCCAACATGCCGAACACAACGCCGCCCGGCTCGTTCGCGCACCCAGAACGCCCCCACACCGTCGAAGGCGCGCATGGCCTGCAGCATGGCGTAGCGAACCAGCTTTTCCGCGTTCTCCTCGGCGGAAAAAAACCGCCACGTGCGCAAAAGGCGCCGCGAAAACGCGAGGTTTGCGCTCAAATCTTCAAACAGGCGGCGGTTGGCAATCGCCAGGCTGAGCTGCGCCGCCACCTCGTTGAGGAAGGGTAAATCGCGCTCCGTGAAGTAGCTTTCCTGAAAAGAGCCCAGATTCAGACTTCCGAACACGCGGTCCTGGGCAATCAGGGGGACGTTGATCGCTGACCGCACGCCGTAAGCGAGGATGCGCTCGTCTACCCGGCTTCGACGACGCTTCAGGCGCAGGTTGTGGATGATTCGGGGTCGGCGGGAGCGAACCACACGGCCCAGAAAAGAGTCGCCAGCGTTGAAAACGTCGCCAGGGCGTGTCGTCAGCGGTTTGGAACCTTCGATCGCCACCACCTGAAGCGTCTTTTTGCGAAGATCCACTGCTGTCACAGAAGCCAGGTCGTAAGGCAGGATACGTTTCAACGCGAGCAACGCCCTCTGGCTCAGTTCCTGGGCGTCGATGTTCGCGCCCATCAGGCGACCGAGCTCCGCCAGCAGAGCCGCCCGTTCCGCTTCCACCTGGTGCCGCTGGAGATCGAGGGCTGCGTTGATCGCCATTGCCGCGTGTCGAGCCCCCACAAGCATGTTGCGCACTTGCTGGGCGGACGGCCGCAGTCCCTCGGGAAGCCCGAACAGCATGTACGCCTGGGTCTGACCGTAGACGCGACACGGCACCACCCAGATCTGGCTCGCCCGCGGTGGTTTCTGCCACGCACTTTTGAGACTCGCCGCTGCGCGACCGGCAACCAGATGTGCCCCTTCGGGGCTTACGTCATTCTCAGCTCCCTTCAAACGCCGGTTCCAGCTCTGCAGGCGCTTGTGTCCGCTGAGAGTTTCACCGGACCAGATGACGTTGCCGTTCTTCCAGAACTTTCCGTACGGCACCATCAACCCGGAACGCTCGCTCCGGACCGCCATTCCCAGCCAGCAAGACGGGTAGAGCTCCGAAACGGCACGGCCGATCGCCTCCACGATCGAACCGAGGTCTCTGGCGTCCAGGAGAGCGCTGGACAGCCGCAGCAAAGTGGTCTGTAGCTGTAGCGTCTTGTTCAGGCGCTGGACCAGCCTGGCGTTTTCAAGGGCCAGAGCCAGCTCTCTCGCAACCGTGTCCAGACCGGCCTGCCCCACGAGCACAAGCTGCGGTTGTCTCGTCTCCACGGCGAGGGTGCCCACCAGTCGCCCGTACGCCCGCAGGGGAATCACAACCCCTCGCGGCGAGACTCCCAGCGCCCGTCTCACCTTCTTGTCTCTGTTCAGCTCATCCAGGTTTTCAGGCAGAAGGATACGGGCGCGCGGTTTGCGCGTCCACCGACCAGCCGTCGTCACGAAATCCAGGGCCTGCCCGTCTTCGGAAATCTGGTACAGTACCGCCCCGGTGTAGCCGGATGCGTCCACAAACAGAGTGAGAGCCTTTTGCACCGCGTGAGCCGAGTCCTCCAACTGGGTGGCCAGCGACCCCACCCGGTTCGTGATCACCAGCTCCCGGTGCCGACGGCGAACCTGTTCCACTTCCTCCACGTCCCGCAGCAGGAGCGACAACTGCGCTGCGAGCTCGCTGACGAACGGCTCGGCCGACACACGAGCCTGCACGGGCCACTCCACGCCGAGCACGCCCTGCACCGCGCCGCCGTACTCCAAACTCCTGAGCAAGACGCGCCTTTCTTCACCCTTTTTGCTGCGAACCTGCCGCGACGAAACGCTCAGTCCGCTTCTTCGCATCGCAGCCAGCTCGTGGAGCCGCTGTTCAACCGGAACAACGCTGCGCCCGACCACGAGCGAAGGAACGCCCGACTCCTCGCCAGCGGTTGCTTTCGGAAACTGAAGCCACACAGCGCTTGCCTCTAACGCCCGCCGCGTCTCCGCCAGCGTTTCGAGCAACACCCGGTAGCCCCCGGAAGAACGGTCCAGGAACGACGACACACGGCTCAGCGCCCGGAGCTGAGCCGCACGGCTTTCCTCCCGCTGACGTTCCGCCCGCTGTCGCACCACAACCGAGGCGTGAAGCTGAATCCAGCGTGCCAGACGTGCCCAGTCGTAGTTCCGGTTGCTCTCAGCAAAAGCGAAAAGGCGAAAACCCTCACCTAAAGAAGGCAGAGGCAAAACCCAGGTGCTGTCCGTTCCACCCAGTCCCGGAGAAAGTCGCAGCGGCTGGCCACCGCCTTCTTTCTCAAGAACGGCTCGCCATTCGTCTTCGGGCCACCTGCGCGAGCTTTCCCCTCCTGACGAGCCACTCGGCCTGACCGTCTCCCGTGGGTACCACTCCCAAACACACGTGTCGCAACCCCAGGTGTTCGCGCACGACCCGCCCGAACGCGCGCAGAACATCCCGAAACGTGTGCCCGCCCGCGTAGTAGCGCCCCAGGTCGCTGAACATCCGCATGATGACGCTGTCGGTCCGCGCTTCCCGGTCGCGCTTTTCCTGCGCCCACCAGACCGCCACGCGCTTCGCCAACCAGCGCAGTGCCCCTTCGGTGAGGCCGTCGGGTTTCTTTCCCCGGGGCCACCCAAACGCAAAAACAGCCGTTCGAGCCCCGTCCAGTCTCACACAGAACCGGGCCCACACACGGCCGTTGTCGCCTGTCTGCACAGCGGCTTCCGAACAGTCCTTCCCCGTGTCTTGCTCGAGATCCGGACAACTCCCTCCGACCTGCTCGAGTGTCGCTCCGTCCGGTCCGAGCACGCGGACACACGCGCCCCGCGCGTCCAGAAGGCGTCTACAACCTTCAAGCACCGCTCCGAGCGCTTTCTCCCCTTTGCCAGAAGCCCGTTCAAGGACCTCTTCGAACCGGATCAGTTCGTCGGAAACCACCTTCACACCCTGCTGATTTCGCCCACCCGAGACCGTCGGCTGACACCCCGAGCGCGTTCTTCCACACGCCCGACGTGCAGAACCCGTGCGTCACACGTTCGAGGACGAGACTTGCACCTGCGTTCAGCGCAGGTACAGGAGTTTGCGAACGGCGAGTACCCGCTGGCCAGCCCGCGCCCGAACCAGGTAAACACCGCTGCACGCCAGCGTGCCGTCGTCTGCACGACCATCCCAGCGCAGCCTGTGGACACCCGGGGAAACAACCCCGTCCAGCAGCGTTCGAACTACGCGCCCCCGCAAATCTACAATTTGAACCGTGACCTCCGCGCGCTCCGGCACGGCGAGCTCAAATTGCGTTGCGCCGTTGAACGGGTTCGGAAACGCCGTCGACAGTTGCCACTGTTGTGGCACGCCAGGCTGACCCGCACTGTTTTCCACGGAGGTCTTCAGGTCGACCGTAACGACCTTCCACGGCATCACTGGATCCCAGGACGCAAAGCCTACACGCAGTGACGGCAGGTCCTCCAAGTTTGCCACCCGAATCTGGACCTTCTCCGACTGTCCCGAAGCCAAGGTCGCCAGAGGCTGGCTGACCTGAAGCCCACGCGGGTGAAACGTGGGCAACACTGCACGCCACAGGCTCGAATCCGGCAAGACGTCGAAGGTCTCGAAAACGCCTTCCGCCGTTCGCTGTTGCGCCTCCACGCGGACCGGCACCCACGGCGCCACGCCCTGCAGCACGGAGGTCGGTACCTGAATGTGAACTTTCCCGGGCTCGCTTGTGACGTTGGCGTTGAGGTTTGGCAGCACACGCCGTTGTCCCTTTGTCACCGTGTAGCCGGTCACGCGGGCGGGTTCTTCTCTCACTTCCAGAATCAGGTCCGCCCCGAGGCTGTCGCCGGTGGTTAAAGAGTCGTCCAGGTCCAGGTAAATCCACCAGGCCAGGTCGCCAGGATTTCCGGGTTTCCGCCAGTGCACCAGGTCGAAGGTAACGAACGAGCTGTCCCAGGTGGCGTCCAGCTCAGAAAGATCCAGCGGCGCCTGCTCGTCCAGGTCACGCCACAGCACGGCGCTTCCCGGCTCGCCCCAAAGGCCGCCACTGGTCGCGCCGCCGTCAACAGGAGCGGGGAGAACGGCTACAAAAAGCGGTCCCGAGCCTGTGTTTCGAAGATCCAGCTGCGCGGTGGCCGCTGTGCCCGAAACGGTGGTCCCAACCTGCAACACGCCGAGCGCCGGCCGAAAGAGGCTCAGTCGCAGTGTCCCGGGGTCGCTTTGAGGCACCAAACTTTTGACCGCGTGGAACGGCATGGCTCCGGTCTTCCAGGCCTGAAACGCGTACTCGCCAGCCGGCAGCACAGCGGAGAAGTTGCCAAACGCATCCGCGGAAAACTTGCGCGCCGCCGAAAGCGGTTTGTCGACGGGCCTGGCAACCACCACCGCTCCGGCCGCCGCCTGGTTGAGCCCAAAATCCCACACGGAGCCGGACACCGCGTACCCGCCTGCCCCCGGCAGCTCAAGGTCACGCTCAAACCTGCGGCCGCCAAGCTCGAGCACAAGCACCAGGTGGCTAACATGGCCTTCCGGAAGCGAGTCGGAAGCCACAAATTCGAAGGCACCCACAATCTGGGCCGTACGCCCCGGCAGGATTTGCGCCAGGCGAACGGTAGAGTCCGTTACGGTGACGTACGGGTCGGCGCTACGCAACACAGCCTGCCCAGCGCCCTCCACGTTGCCGATGTTCTCGATCGTGAAATTCAGCCGCAACGTCTCTCCGGGATCCACCACGTTGTTGGCAGTTTCGGCGGGCTCCTCCAAGCTAACCTGCTTCAGAGCAGGAACAGCTGCCTGAAGGCCACTGGCCGCAAAAGCGTTCACGATTCCCCAACCGTACGTGTTGTCCGGGTGATCTGCCTGGCTGGCAGTACGAATCAGGGCCTGACGCACGTCCCAGCCGGTCCAGTCGGGATGTGCTTCCAGCAGCAACGCGCACACACCGCCCACGAGCGGTGTGGCCAGAGAGGTGCCGCTCGCGTACCCGTACGTGCTCGGCCCACCCCGCGTGGCGCAGCGCGTGTGAACGCCAAGTGCACACACCTCCGGCTTGATGCGGCCGTCGTAAGTTGGACCGCGCGAACTGAAGTCGGCAATGGTGCCGGCCAGTGTGACAGCGCCCACGGTAATCACGCTGTCGCCGTCGGCAGGCGCGTCGATGTGGCCCCAGTTCGGATCCAGATTCCAGTTGCCAGCCGCCACCGCCACGGCGATTCCCTGCTTGGCAGCCCAATCCGCCGCAATGGTGGACACCGCCGTGTTGCCGTCCATGTCTTTGAACTGGTACCAGTCGTAGTAGCCCAAAGAACTCGAAATCACGTCGGCGCCCAGGCTGTCGGCCCACTCGGCAGCAGCGGCCCAGTAGTCCTCTTCAACCGGCGTCTCGCTGCGGGTGTCCTCCGTTTTGGCCAGCAAGAAGTCGGCCCGGTACGCCGGCCCGATCAGCTTACCAGGGGTGTAGCCCGCCAGGGTGGACCACGTCAGAGTGCCGTGGGAATCCGAGTAGTCGTTGGGGTTGTTCGGGTCGCGCTGTGTGTCGTCATCCTTCATCACGAAGTCGCGCTCGGCCACCACCTTCAGGTGCGAAAAGGTTTCGTGGTCCTTGTAGTAGCCAACGTCGAGCATGGCAACCAGCACACCCGCACCCGTGTAGCCGAGCTCGTGTAGTTGCGGCACCGAAATCTGCTCCAGCTGGTCCCGAGAAGCGCCGTAATCCAGCGCGTAAGGCGACGCGTCGATGCCGAGCGGTGCCGCCGACTGCCCTGCTTTTTGAAGCTCTTTTCGCGGTTTTGGACGTCTGCCGCCTGCCACGAGTCGCAACCTGGCTACGAACGGCTTGTCAGCGATTTCGAGAACCTGCCGGGGCGTAGCCCAAATGCTCACCGCGTTCAACCAGCGCGAACGCGCCCGCAGGCGTGCACCCGTAGCCAGCACCTCGTGCACGTACGGCCCGTAGATGGGAAGGTCAGCGAAATTCACGAGCTGCGCCCGCCCGAGCTTTGCCCGCCGCCTCAACGCTCGTTCGGTCAGGAACCTCTGCGGTTGGCTGAGCACTTGTTGCACCGCACGTTCGTCATTCAGACCTTTGTCCGTGAAGAAAACCCAGACCTTCAGCTTTTCGTCCGCTGCCGCTTTCTGGAGGCGGTCGGCAAATTTTGCCGACCATTTCGGGCTGGAGGGTGCGCGGTACAGTTCCGTCTGGACCCCCTGCCCCAACACATTCGTGAATCCTGCAAGTACCCAGATCAGTCCAGCGACTCCGGCGATTCCCAGTTGGCGTTTCATTCTGCGGTCTCCGTTGTACAAAGCGTTCTCGGTCGCCCCCACCTCCTGCCAGGTTGTACCCCCAACCCGTCGCAATTGCCTTGCCAAATGTTCTCCGGTCTTCCAAACCAACTCCAGTTCCGCGCCGTGAGATGGTTCTACCCTCTCACGACCGGCCGCCCAGCTTCCGGACTGGCACGCGGAACTTTTTGATTCGGTACCGAAGGCGGCTGCGACTGATGCCGAGCTGACGCGCGGCGGCGCTCTGATTCCAGCCCGTGTCTTCTAAAGCTCGCAGGATCGCTCTTCGCTCGACCTGCCACAACGGCGGCAACTCTCCCTCCGGGTCCGCGTCAGTGGTGCCTTCGTGGCGCAGTTCGGGTGGCAGGTGGTCGGGCTCGATCCAGTTCGGCCGAAACAGAACCATGGCCCGCTCGATGACGTTCTCAAGCTCGCGCACGTTTCCGGGCCAGGAGTAGCGCCTCAGCACCTCCAGCGCTTCGGTGCTCACGCCAAGCGTCGGGATGCCCAGCCGCCGGGCAAAGCGCTGCACGAAGAATTCCGCCAGCAGGGGGATGTCCTCGCGGCGTTCGCGCAGCGGCGGCACCGTAATGGGAACGACATTGAGTCGGTAGTAGAGATCTTCCCGAAATCGTCCCTCTTCGACCTCCCGGCGCAAGTCTCGATTTGTCGCCGCCAGGATTCGCACGTCGGCGTGAAGCGTCTGCGTGCCCCCCACACGTTCGAACTCCTTGAACTGCAGCAAACGGAGGAGTTTCGCCTGAATGGCCGGGCTCAGTTCGCCGATTTCGTCCAGAAAAATGGTGCCACCATGGGCAAGCTCAAAACGACCCAGCCGCCGGCTGCTCGCACCCGTGAACGCCCCCTTTTCGTGCCCGAACAGTTCGCTTTCCAGCAGGGATTCCGGCAGCGCTGCGCAGTGCACGGCGATGAACGGCGCATCCCGCCTCGGGCTCAGCTCGTGAATCCGCTTGGCCACGAGCTCCTTGCCGGTACCGCTCTCCCCGAGGATGAGCACCGTTGTCACCGCCGGAGCAACCCGCTCGATCACCTCCAGCACCGCTCGAATCGCAGGGCTGTCGCCGACGATCACCGTCTCGCCGCCCTTGAGAACTCGCCGGTAAGCCTGGTTCTCGAGTTGCAAACGGTCGTACAGACGCGCGTTCTCGATGGCCACAGCAGCAAGACTGGCGTACGCTTCCACGACGGACACGATGAACTCGTCGCGCAGGAATTCGCGGTCCGGGTTCACGAGTTCCAGTGCACCGATCACGCGGCCCTTGATGCGCATGGGCACGCAGATGACCGCTTGCGTGCGAAACTTGGTGCGCTCGTCCACGCGCGAGTAGAAGCGCGGATCCTGACTCACGTCCGGGATCACCAGGGCCTCGTCGTGCGCGATCACCCAGCCGACGATCCCTTTCCCGTACGGCAGCCGCACGTCGCGCAGCAGCTCGCTCTTTTCGCCCGTGGCCGCGCGGAAAACCAGCTCCTGCCTCTCCGGTTCCAGCAGAACCACAGAGCTTCCCTCGGCGCGGAAAACGCGGTTGGCCGAAACCATCACGGCGTGCAGCACATCGTCGAGAGAGCGGTGCGCGTTGATGGAAGCGCTGGCTTCCACGAGCCCAAGAAGCATGGAGGATGTTCGCGCCGCTTCCAAACGTCACCTCACAGGGTTCAGTTGCATCCGCTGGGTCAGGTAAGCAACGACGAACAGAGTCGTCAACGCCACGACCAGCGCAACCAGCAGAATAACCACAATCAGGGTTACCCAGTCGAGCTTGCTTTCCCTGCGCCGGCCAGTCAGAAGGGGGTCGAGCAGTGTGTCGTAGAGTAGCTTCCCGGTGAACAGAACGAGCAACAGAATGCCGAGTGCGATTCGCGTGAAGCTAACTCGCTCCGACAGAGCGTTCTGTAGCGGCCACAGCAGCCAAACGACCACCGCCCATTTCAGGATTTCAAGAGGGAGGCTCCACCAGTGGCTTTTCGAGGAAGAACTCACACGTTTTCCTCCAGATCCCAAGGCCGGAAGGCATCTGCGATGTGCGAAATCCGGGTTGAGGCACCCTCGAAGCGCACGGTCACTACGTCGAAACGGCAGGGTCGATCTTCGAAACCGCGCTCGCTCAAGAAACGTTCAGCCGCTCGAACCAGCCGCTTCTGTTTGCGCGGCGTGACCCACCCCTCCGGTTCACCGAACGTCCTGCTTCTTGCGGTCTTCACCTCGACGAACACCAGCGTCTCGCCCTGCTGAACCACAAGGTCGATTTCGTCGTGGCCAACGTGCACCCGCTCCTCGAGAACCTGGTAGCCTCGCCGCCGGAGGAAATCAGCAGCCAGCTCCTCACCGCGCTTGCCCAGGTCTCGTGCGCAGGGGTTCACGGCTGGGGCCCCTCCACCCTGAGCGGCCGAACCCGGAACGACCGCCTGTGAACCGGGCTGAGCCCGAGCCGGTGAATGGCCCGGACGTGCTCCTCGGTCGGGTAGCCTTTGTGCCGGGCGAAGCCGTAGCCCGGGTAAAGGTCGTCGAGTTCCCGCATGATGTCGTCTCGCACAACCTTGGCGACGATCGAGGCGGCGGCCACGGAGTAACACCGCTGGTCGCCCTTCACGATGGCGGTGTGAGGAACCGGAAGCTGCGACACAGGTAGACCGTCCACAAAGGCGTGGACGGGCAGATTTCGCAGTTTGTCCAAAGCGCGCCGCATGGCCAGGTGGCTGGCCCGCAGGATGTTCAGCCGGTCGATTTCTTCCGGACTGGCCATGCCCACTGCCCAGTCGAAAGCAAGCTCTGTGATTCGCTCAAAAAGCCCCGCTCTTTTCTCGGGACTGAGTTGCTTCGAATCGTTCACGTCTGCAAGCAGGCGGTCCGGCTCGAAAACCACAGCAGCGGCCACCACAGGCCCCGCTAAGGGACCTCTACCCGCCTCGTCCACGCCAGCCACGAGCAGACCGCGGGCCCAGAAGGGCCTCTCGTAAGCGGTCATTTCCAGCAGCCGACGGGCTTCCTCCGGTTCCAGCAACGGTTGAGGCGCACTCACCGAAAAACTCTCCACCCTGTGACCTGCGTCACCAAGAGCAATTGCCACCCTCCAGCCTGGGCCACTCTTCACACCGTTGTCACACGTCGGACCTGAGCAGCCGCCATTTTCAAGTTAAGACAAATCGTCGAAACCCGCAAGCGCATCCAGCTGATCCAAGCTCGACGTAGACCTTCGAGAAACCCCGAAACAGTGCGCACCGGCACAGGGCGACATGTTACCGACGTTCTTCAACCACGTGCAACCTCACCCGACACAGGCGAGACACTCAACGAGCTGTTTCAAACTGAGCCACATTGAGCCGGACAAAGCCCTGGCGGACTTCCCCAGACACGCCAAAGGCTGTTCTGCGTGCTCGCCGCCGGTTTTCCTCACGCCTGTGCTTTCGTCTTCCACGGGTACTGCTCTCCGCCGAACGAAGCGGGCCGCCGAGACACCCCAAACGAACACTGTGCGAGCACGTTCGCGGCTCAGGCTCAGCCACGGAAAATTGCCAGCGCCTACACAGCGCCCACTTGCCGGGTCCGGCTTCTGCGGCCACCAGCAGGTTAGCGCCAGCGTTTCACACGCGGTCTCCCGTCCCGAACCTCCACGATGACGGCACCCTCAGCGCCGGTCTGGTAGACCTCTGCTCCCGCCGCGCGGAGCCGTTGCACAACAGATCCTGCCGGAAACCCGAAACGGTTGAAGCGGCTTGCAGAAATCACGGCAAGATCGGGTTGCGAGGCCGCCAGGAACGCCGGCGTTGTGGAGGTGGCGCTGCCGTGGTGCGCAACCTTCAGCACGTTTGCCCGCAAGAGTGCACCGCAGCGCACAAGCCGGGCTTCTTCGGGTTGCTCCGCGTCTCCGGTGAAGAGGAAGGCCGTGGAATCGCGCCGAATCAGCAGAACCAGCGACGCGTTGTTCTGGTCCTGCAGCCCGCAGGCCGCAGCGAAGGCCGAATCGGGACACAGCACCGCGACAAGCCAGGGGCCGAGCACCGCTACGGAATCTCCGGCGCGCAAAACCCGCAACGGCACGCCAAGGCTGTCCGCCACGCGTTTGCCCTCCACCCAGCCTGGTGCGTCGGACGGCAGACCGTTCCAGTACACGCAACCCACTCTCGTGTGGCGCAGGAGCGTCGGCAGTCCGCCAACGTGGTCCTGGTGGCCGTGCGAGATCACCACAGCGTCCAGACGGTGAATGCGCCTGCGCTCCAGGTAGGGCAGAATCACGCGTGCCGCTGCGTCGTAGTGTTCCGAACGTTCGCCCGTGTCGATCAGAAGGGACCGGCCGTCGTGGGTCCGCAGAAGAGCCGCGTCGCCAAGGCCAACGTCGAAGAAGACCACTCGCAAATCCGGCCGAGGGGAAAGCAGCGGTTGCCAGGCAAACCAGTTGAGCAGAAGCAAAACGGACACAGCGGCAGCGAATCGGCCCTTGTGCCCACGCACAACCACGACCGCGAGCAGAGCCAACCAGCCTAAGGCCACCACGCCAACCGGCAGGTGCCCGGTGTGGACCGCGTGGAGCCCGAGAACCTGAGCGCCGGTGGCCAGGTGTTCCACCAACCACAGCGCTGCCCAGCACGCGCTGGCAAACGGTGCTGCCAGGAAAGGAAGAATCCCAGCCGCGAGAACAAACGCAATTCCCGAAGCCACAGCAGCGCCGACCAGCGGGATCACTAC